>CALXXQ010000079.1 GCA_944392715.1 uncultured Brachyspira sp. | reverse complement strand
AGAAGTTGTTAAATATTTAATAGAAAAAGGTGCTGATGTAAATGCCAAATGCGGTTTTGATACTGCTTTATGTTATGCTTCAGATGGAGGATATTTAGAGATAGTAAAATTGTTAATAGAAAATGGTGCTAGTGATTTAAATTGGGCTTTAGGTTATGCTTCAGATAGCGGACATTTAGATATAGTTAAATATTTACTTAGCAAAGGTGCTGATGTAAATGCTAAAGATGATTTTACTAGAACAGCTTTAAGTTATTCTTCAGAAAGCGGTTATTTAGAGATAGTAAAATTGTTAATAGAAAATGGTGCTGACATAAATGCTGAGGATGGCTTTCATGGAACAGCTTTGAGTTCAGCTTCAGGAGGCGGTCATTTAGAAATAGTAAAGTATTTATTAGATAAAGGAGCGGATGGATTAAATAATGCTTTAGTTGCAGCTTCAGGAGGCGGTCATTTAGAAATAGTAAAGTATTTATTGGATAAAGGAGCTGATGACTTAAATAATGCTTTGGTTGCAGCTTCAGATAATTTTCATTTAGAATATTTAGGAGTTGTAAAATACTTGCTGGATAAAGGTGCTGATGTAAATGCTAAAGATAATTTTGGTAAAACATCTATGGATTATGCTTTAAAAAACGGACATTTAGAAATGATTGAATTATTAAAATCAAGCGGAGCAAAATCATGAAATTATTATTTTTACATTTATAAATATTTATAATAAATATAGTAAAAAATAATTTTCTATTTTTTATATTATATATTTTGCAGTAAAATCGTACAAAATATATTTTTATAAACTTAAAAATTTTCAGTAATACTAATTTAGGAGTATTCAAACAATGGAATTATTAGAAGCTATTAAAAATAATGATTTAGTAAAAGTAAAATTTTTAATAGAGTCAGGTGTAGATTTAGAGGCAGAATATGAAAATGGTAAAACTGTTTTGATGTATGCTGTAGAAAATAGAAGTTTTGAAATGGTAAAATTATTAATAGAAAATGGGGCTGATGTAAATAAAAAAGATGGTTATGATAATACGGCTTTAATGAATGCTTTATTTTATGAAGATTTTGCTATATCTAAATTATTAATAGAATCTGGAACAGATGTTAAAGATGATGAAGATCTTTTGAGATTTGTTTCAAAAAACGGATATACAGAAATAATTAAATCATTGATAGAAAATGGATCCGATATGAAAAAGAGCGATGCTTTATATTATGCTGCTTTAAATGGTGATTTAGAAATGATTAGATATTTGGTTGATAAAGGTGCTGATGTTACAGAGAGTGATGTTTTAAGTGCTGCTTCATCTAATGGGCATTTAGATGCTGTTAAATTATTAATAGAATTAGGAGCTAATGCCGTAGACAGTGTTGCTTTAAATTCGGCTTTAATAAAAGGAAATATGGAAATTGCTGAATTGTTAAGAAGTTATGGAGCTATTGAGTAGCTTTAGTTTTTTGTTCTTTGACTATTTAGAGTAATATTATAAAATTAATGAGTGTTATAATATTCTTAAGTTTAAATTAAAATTTATTTTTTATTTTATTAATTAAAAAAAATCTTTTTTATGTTATAATATTTGCAATAAAAATAAGGCAAATAAGTGAAAAATAGTTTTATTAATTTTATAAAAAGAAAAAATGAATCAATACATACAACAGAAACAATATATATAGCTTCTATACTTACAATGGTAGGAGGTTTTGTTGATGCATATACATATATAACAAGAGGAGGAATATTTGCATATGCTCAGACAGGAAATATAATATTTCTTTCTATAGGTTTGGCAAAAAGACAATTTAAATATACTTGGCATTATTTAATATCTATTATAATTTTTGTCATTGGTATTTTTTTTGCTTTGTATGTAAAAAAGATTTTGAATAAAAGAAAGGTAATTGAATTTGAATATGTTATTATATTAATACATTCTATTGTATTATTTATTGTAGGTTTATTGCCTGAATCATTTTCTGATACGATAGTTATAAGCTGCATATCTTTTATGTCAGCAATTTTTATGATAACATTTAATAAAGTAGAAGGGCTTTCTTATGTTACAAATATGTGTACAGGAAATTTAAGATCGGCTTCAGAGAATTTATTTAAGTTTTTATTTGATAGAGATAAAGCAGGATTAAAAAAAGGATTAATGTATATTATAATATTATCTTCTTTTGCTTTCGGAGCTTTTTTGGGAACTTTGTTTACTAATATAATTGGTATTAGGTCTATATGGATTTCATCTGCTTTGCTTTTGATAGTTGAAAGTTTGATGTTTTTTGATAAATGAAATTATATTGATGATTTTTTTTTTAGATATATAATATAAGGATATTTTTATGGAAAAAGATTATTATAAAATACTCAATGTTAATATGTTTGCAAGTGAAGAAAAAATAAAAAAATCTTATAGAGAATTAGCTATGAAATATCATCCTGATAGAAATTCAGGGGACGATAATGCTAATCGTGTATTTATAGATGTAAATGAAGCTTATGAAATTTTATCTAATATAGAAAAGCGAATGAAATATAATATTCAATATTTAGCATCTAATAAATATTTGGCAGGCGGATTAGCCGTTTTGGGTATTGGATTAGGTTTAATAATCAGCAGAAAAAGAAAATAATTTACAGATAAATTTTTATATATGAGGATATAATAAAATGGCAGAAAAAAGAGATTATTATGAAGTATTGGGTGTGGCAAAGACTGCTACTAGTGATGAGATAAAAAAAGCATATAGAAAATTGGCTATGCAGTATCACCCAGACAGAAATCCTGGAAATAAAGAAGCTGAAGATAAATTTAAAGAAGCTACAGAAGCCTATGAAATTTTATCAGATGAGAAGAAACGTTCTCAGTATGATCAATTTGGTTTTCAAGGAGTTCATAGCGATTTTGCTGATGCATATGGCAGAGGCGGTTTTGACTTCTCTTCAATGTTTGGCGGAGGTTCAGGCGGATTTGGAGATTTAGATGATATATTCAGTTCATTTTTTGGAGGAGGATTTTCTGGAAGGGGATCTAGGTCTCAAAGAAGAGGTAATGATATAAGACATGATGTTACATTATCTTTAGAAGATGCGGTTTTCGGTAAAAAGATGGAAATCAAATTGGATAAAAATGATACTTGTGATATTTGTCATGGTACTGGTGCAGAACCTGGAACTAAAACTCAGACTTGTCCTACTTGCGGAGGAAGCGGAGAGGTAAGAATGGCTCAAGGCTTTTTCAGTGTTAGAAGAACTTGCAGCAGATGTAATGGAAGCGGTTCTATAGTAACAACTCCATGTAAAAATTGCCGAGGTACTGGTACTGTTAAGAAAACTAAAACTATATCTGTTAATATACCAAAAGGTATTGATGATAATACTCAGCTTAGGGTAAGCGGAGAAGGTGAGGCTATAGGCGGAGGAGTAGCAGGAGATTTATATTTATATATACATGTTAGTCCGCATCCTTATTTTGTAAGAGATGGTATAGATTTAATAACAGAAGTCGGCATTAATATAGCACAGGCAGCTTTGGGTGCTGAAATTTATATACAAACTTTAGATAATAAAAAATTAAAAATAAAAATACCAGCTGGTACTAATAGCGGTCAGGTATTCAAATTAAAAGGAAGCGGTGCTGCTCATATAAATAGGTCTGGAAGAGGAGATTTATTTGTTATAGTTAATATAGACGTTTCATCTAAATTATCTTCTGAAGAAAAAAAGTTATTTAATGAGCTTAAAAAAGTTATGCCTGCAAATGATGAGCCTAAATTAAGAAAACCTAATAGAACAAATTGGTAATTTAAATAATTAGATATATTAAAAGGAGATTTTTTAATCTCCTTTTTTTTATTTAATATCATTATTTTTAATTAGCATGAAAATTTCCTATTAGCTCCAATATTTCATTTGTATTTTGCATTTCATCTATTGAAGACATATATAAATCATATGATTTTTTATTTTCAGCCATTTTTTTTATTTTAGATATTATTGATATTGGATTTTTGGAATCATATATTAAAGCATTTTTATCATCAGAAACTATTTCAGCAGATGAGCTTTTAGCGTCTATTATAGGCAGAGTTTTATAATGCCAAGCTGCTATTAATTGTGTATAAAAAGAATCTTTTATATTATGTATTATCATAGCATTTGAAGTTTCTATTTCTTTTCCTATATTTGAAACATCATCTTCATCTATAAACTCTACATAATCATTTATTGATAATTTATCAATATTTTCTTTTAATTCTTTATCATAACCTATGATTTTTAATTTATATATATCATCGCTTTCTTTTATGTATTGTGCATAAGCAGCTGTGCACTTGAAAATACTATCTTCTTTATTATAAAACATTACTATTGATTTATCTTTTTCTCTGTCAGTATTATTTATGAAAATATAAGGAGAAAAATAAGGCTGTATTACGCTTATATTTTTTATATCTTTATGCAGATATAATAATCTTTCTTTTATTTTGCTGCTTCCGCATATTATTATATCAATATTATAAGTATGTTCATAATCTAGTTTTATAAGTACTTTATCTATAAGATTATTTTTTTTGCATTCTTTTTCCTGAAAATATAAATGGTTTTGAAAATTAAGTGCATACCATACTATTACTGGCAATTTATTTAATTTCTTTTTTATTAGAATATTTTTAGCCATAGATGCTATTATATTCATAGGAAAATCTATTGCTATTATTGCATCAGAATTTTCAGACATATTTGCTACATCTTTTGCTGATTTTTTTAAAAATAATGTTGATAAATGTTTCCTTGCTATATAGGCTGGAAAATTCTTTGGAAATGATTTTGAGAATACAGTTATTCTTATTCCTGCTTTATAAAAATGATCCAGCATGTATAACATAAACTGATTAGATTTATTTTTTATATCATTTGCATTCGATATCAATATTATTATTTCTTTCATTTTTTACTCATACAATTAAAATATACCAAATTCCATTCCGATATAATTAAGTAATAAATAAGGATTTGATATGAAAATAAATAAAATTTTATTTATAATTTTCTTTATATATATTTCGGCATATTCTAGGGATATTTTACAATATCATACAGCAATGAGTGATAGAAATATAAATATTACTTTAGAAAGCATATCAATAAATACAAATAAAATTACTTTAAATGCAGATGCACAGCATAATTTAAATATAGAATTAGATAAAGTTAGAAAATTTATAGAAAGCGGTAATTTTTTTGAAGCAATTAGTTTATGCAATTCATTAGAAACTAATTATACAGATTATTATGAAATATATTATTTAAGAGGTCTTTCATATTTTAGAAGGGCAGACTTATATTATGCTTCTTTAGATTTTAATAAACTTTTATCATTATATATAGATGCTCAAAATTATGATAAGGTTTATGGTATTATCTTCGAGTTTTTTGATACTATTAATGAATATGAATCTTCTTTGAAATCATGTATAACAGCATACAAAACAACTAATAATCCTTATTGGTTATTTTTGGCAGGTAATTCTTCTTTGAAAAACGGCGATGTAAAAAGTGCTGATTATTATTTCAATGCATGTATAAAAGAAAACACTTCATATGCTAATGAAGGATTTGGAGATTTAAACTTATTAAATAAACAATATAATGAAGCTATAAATAATTATAAAAGAGTAAGATATACAAATAATGATGATAAAATTAGAGTTCAGACAAAGATAAGTAATGCAACTGTAAAAAGAGAAATTGAAATATGGAATAAAAGCTTTTTATCTAAAGATTATAATAATGCTATGAATATATTACAGAATATATCTTCATACTCTTTGGATTATCCTGAAATAACTGTGGCTATTGGTAAAACATATTTTGGTATGGAAGATTATAATAATGCGAAAAGGACATTAACTAAATTAATTTCATCTGTAAAGGATTTTGATGAGGCTTATGCTATATTAGCTCAAATATATCTTTATGAGAAAAATGAAACTGAAGCTATAAAAATATTGGAGAGAGGATTAGAATATACTTATAATAAGCCAAGATTGTATGAAACATTTGCTTCTATGCTTTATGATGCGGGTTATAGTTATTATCCTGATAAAATAATATCTCAGATTATAAATTTATATAATATTTCTGATGAAAATAAAATTAATTATGGAGAAAGTTTAATAAGACAAAAAAGATATGATGAAGCTTCTAAATTATTAAAATCGGTAGAATTATATAAAGATAATGCTAATAAATTATTAAACAGTATAGAATGCAATAAAATATTGGATAAGGCTGCTGAGCTTAAGCAAAAAAATTATTATGTTGATCTTATGCAGATGCTTTCTATTTACAGATTTGAAGGAAATGAAGAGCAGATTAGAATAGGATATATTGCTGATGCTTATAATAATTTAGGTTCCATAGATAAAGCTATAGATGTATTAAAAGAAGCTTTTAATGCTAATATTATAAGTGTTAATAATGTTTTTTTACTTAGAAGATTATTATCAATTAGAGCTTCAGATATTGATACTTCAGCTTATCAAAAAGAGAGAGATGCTTTGGATATAAGAGCTACTGAGTATTGGGAAGAGGAATTAAAATTACATTTAAATTTAGTTACTGACAGAATATTTGAGTTTATAAGATTTAATCAATTTGATGAGGCATTAGCTTATATATCTGATTTAAGAAATAAAAATTATGATATTGCTTATATAAAGCAAATAGAATCAACAACATATGGATTATATGCTGCTTATTTATATGATAATAAAAAATATGAAGAGGCATATAAAACGGTTTCTTTGGCTTTTAGAAGAAATAGAAGTAATTATGATGCAATAGCAATCAAAAATGAAATGGATGTAGATTCATATTTGAGCTCTATTGGTTCATATGATAATACAGATGCTTATGTAAGATTATCTGTTACTATGAAAGAGGTTTTAAGAATAGCACCTGCGTATATAGAAAATAGAATAAAATTAGCAGAAGCGTATATTAGAGAATATAATTTAGAAGGATTTAATATAATTAATAATATTACTGATTATATTAATGTTAATGGGGGAAAGGATTTATTATTAGGAAGAGAATATAATAAGGCTCATTTATATGGGTATTCTATTTATTGTTATAATAGAGCTTCTAAATATCTTACTGTTAATCCTGTATATATAGCAGAAAGCTTTATTAATTTAGAAAATAATAATTCTTCATCTGATGAGATTTCAAAATTGATTAATGAAAATGTCAATAATGCTGATGTACATTATGCTTTATCAAAACTATATACTAAACTTGGAAACTATAATGAAGCATTGAAATCTATAGGAAATGCTTTATCTATTGATGCTTATAATTTAAATTATATATATCAAAGAGGATATATTAATGAAGTTATGGGTAATACTAAATCTGCATTAAGCGATTATGAAACAGTACTTAAAATGAATAAAAATTATGCTGCGGCAAATTATAGAGCTGCTTTAGTATATTTGAATAATTTCAAAAACGATGCTAATGCAGAAACTTATGCTTTGAATTATTTAGCATTAACTCCTGATGATTATAGCGGTTATGAATTATTAGGTAAAATTTATAGAGCTAGAGCAGAAAAATATATAGATAGAAATACTAATAGTTTACTTAAAGAAGCATTGAATAATTATGAAACTGCTTTAAATAAAGCTGTATGGGGAAAAGATTTTGAAGCTAGAAGTGTATTGCTTAATGAAATAAGCTATTTACAAAATAAAATATTAGAATGATAATTAATATTTATATAATAATATAGAAATTAAAGTAAATTAAGTCTTTTTTCTATAGATATCCCATAAACTCTGTCATCATTATCTTTTACAGAAGCTTCAACTGCATTATATATAAATTTAGTTGCTTTTTTTAAAGCATTTTCTATACTGTCGCCTTTTAATATATATCCTAATAATGAAGAGCCAAAAGCATCTCCTGTGCCTGGAATACTTATATCTATTTTTGGATAATAGCTTGTTATTATATTATTATTTTCATAGCATAAACATCCTATATTTTCATCTTTTAATACGCTTGTAACTATTACAGTTTTAGGACCTATTTCTGAAAGTTCTTTAGCCATTTCTTCTACTTCTTTTTCTGTATAACTTTTTGAAGGATCTTTATCTAATAGTATTGCAAGCTCTGTTATATTAGGAGTTGCTATGTCAGCATATTTTATTATTTCTTTCATAGAGTTTACATGCTCATTTGACATAGAAGGATAGAGTTTTCCATTATCTCCAAGTATAGGGTCTATTAAAATAGTATTAATATTAAAATGTTTTATTATATCTATTACGATAGACGGCTGTTTTCCTGAAGATATCCATCCAACATAAAAAGCATCAAATTTTGGATTTCTTTTTTTTAATTCTTCAACAATTCTTTCTAATTCATTAGTTAAATCGAAAGCACAGAAAGATTCAAATGCAGTATGATTTGATAGTATTACACTTATAAGCGGAGAAACTTTTATTCCAAAATATGATAATACAGGTATATTGACAGTTAAAGATGCTTTACCATATGAACATAAATCATTAAGAAGCAATACATTGAAATTATTTTTATTATTCATATTTTACTATTATTTAAATATAATAAGAGATTTACTGTCAGCCAGTACCTTATAACCAGCAACTTGAGCAAAGTAGGCAAATTGATCTAAAGTTATATCATATCTATCTTCTATTTCTTCTTTGGTAACTTTCATTTTTTTACCGCCAGACATAAAAGAATTAAGTTCAAATCCGCTATTACCAAATTTCCTTTCAATTTCTTTCTGAAATGGATTCTTTTTCCCTCTTCTCATATATATTACTCCAATGATATATTTTTTAATAATACCATATAATAATTTTTTTTTCAATTGTAAATTTTATTAAAAATTATGTACTTGGAATTATATATTTATCGTCTGATTAATTCTACAGTACCTCCATTGTCTGGTTTGGTATAAGTTGCCTTTGTTTTATCATCACTGAATATTATTTTATGTTCTTTTGTACCTAATCTTGAAGAATATTTATATATTGTTAGAGTATTTCCAATAATTACAGGTGTATAACTATCAAGTATGCTAAGAGTATCTGTAGTTAGTTCTACTTTTTCAGCTTTAATAGTTAAAGTTGTAGATCCATCTGCAGAACTGTATGTACCTATATATGTGCTGAAAGAATCATATCTTTTTAAAGTTTCATATTGTAATTGATTATTAATCCAAGTATTTCCGAATATTAATTTATAGTTTTGCCCGCCATCTTTGTCATAGAAATGTAATTCTTCTTTTTCTGAAGTTCCGCGTTTTTGTGTATATGTTATTATTAATACATTATTGCTCAATTCAGCTTTTGAATAATTTATACCAAAATTATCATCAATATAAATTTGTCCTTTATTATCTATAAGTATATAGTATTTTTTGCGGTCATCATAATCATAATAATAATAGTTTCCTGAATAAGTTATTAATTCTGGTATAGCTTCTCCAATTAATGTAGTATATCCTTTTTGTTCTAAGTATACTTCTTTATGAAGTATTGCATTTGCAAAAAGATAAATATTTCCATCGCTTCCGAAATTAAAAGTATACATTTCATCATTCATATCGTATCCAGAAACAGTGCTTTGTTTACCTTCTATATATATTTGAAGTTTATTTCCTAATAATGTTTTTGTTGTTGCAGATATTAGTGTACCATATCCATTATATATTGTATCTCCATCTATTACATATCTTACATCAAGACTGCCATCTTCATATTGTGAATAATAAACTCCATTATGTTTTTTTATAAATTCTGATATTACTTGCTGATCTATTATTATTTCTTCTGTTGTAGTAGTATCATTGGGGTTTATAAAACTTCCATCTCCAATATCAATTTTATTTTCAGAATTTGGATTTGTTATTGCAGCAGAACAGTTTAATATTATTAAAGATATAAACATTATTAATATAATTTTTTTATGCATAATTTTTCCCCTAACACAAATTATTAAAAATATAAAATGGATTTATACAGAATTTGAATATTATTTTATGAATGTATTTATCATATAGATATAGCAACTTTATTATCATAAATATAATTTACCTTACTATAATCTATATTTAATGATATAGTAAGTATATAAAAAGTCAACATACAATAGTTATTTTATTAGAACTATATAGAGAATATTCACTATATATAGTTGTATAAAAAAACTATAAAATAGTAATTTAATTTTTACAAAAACTTGACATTATTTTTTTATCTGTTATAATATGTGCATACATAATTAAATACTCATGAGGGAGTAATTGGCGTATTTTACGCGGCAAAGTCAACAATCGCAACTTTTATTATTTATATTCATAATTTCAATAAAAGTTTGGCTAGCCTTAATTAATGAGACTCAAGTATAAATAAACTTTTAAAAATAATCTTTAATGGTTTATTTATGCATGAGTCTTTTTTTATGCTTTTTATCAAATAATAATTAAATGAGAGGTAAATTAAATGGATAGTTTTTTAGGGAGCAAAGATGATATTGTCAAAGCATTGAATGTCGATCCTAAAATAGGTTTGACAGAAGAAGGCAGAAAAAAAAGCCTTGAAAAATACGGAGCTAATAGCTTCACAAAAGAAAAAGGTGCCACTCTAATTCAAAAAATAATAGAATCATTGAAAGAGCCTATGATACTCATGCTTATATTTGCTGGTATTATAGCAATAAGCGTTAATACAGTTGCATATTTCAATGGAGGGCATGCTGATTTTTTAGAATGCTTGGGTATATTTTTGGCTATAAGTTTATCTATAACTATTACTATAGTGATGGAAGGAAAGAGTGCCAAAGCATTTGAGGCATTAAACAGTATTAATGAAGATATAAGAGTAAAAGTTATAAGAGATGGTAATATAGAGATAATCAATCAAAAAGATTTGCTTGTAGGGGATATTGCCTTTATAGAAACAGGAAATAAACTTCCTGCTGACGGAAGACTTATTGAAAGTGTATCATTAAATATAGATGAGTCTGCTTTAACAGGAGAAAGCGAGCCTGTAGAAAAAGATTCTGAAGCTTTATTAACTGATGAAAAAACTCCAGTAGCTGAAAGAATAAATATGGCTTATTCTGGATCATTCGTTACTACAGGTAATGGTAAAATGATAGTTACATCAGTTGGTGATGCTACAGAGTTTGGTAAAATAGCAAGAGAGCTTTCTAAAACACAAAAGACATCAACTCCTTTACAAGAAAAACTTGCTCAGTTGGGTAAAAAAATAGCTATGTTTGGTATTACTGCTGCTGCTATAGTATTCATAATTCAAGTTATTAATTTTGTAAGGACAGGTAATGCTAATTTTACAACTATTTCAGAGGCATTCATTACAAGTATAGTTTTGATTGTAGCTTCTGTTCCTGAGGGACTTCCTACTATAGTTGCTGTTTCATTATCTATCAATATTATAAAAATGGCTAGTCAGAATGCATTAGTTAAAAAAATGGTGGCTTGTGAGACTATAGGAAGCGTTAATGTTATTTGTTCTGATAAAACAGGTACTCTTACAGAAAATAAGATGACATTAAATAAATTATTTGCTAATGGGGAATATATAGAACCTGAGAATATAAAAAATGAAAAGATTATAAAGAACTTTGCTATTAATTCTACTGCTGATGTTGATTATAAGGATAATCAGGCTAAATTTTTGGGCAATCCTACAGAATGTGCATTATTAGTTGCAGCAAGTAAGTCTGGATTTAATTATAAAGAGATAAGAGAGAAATCAAAAACTATATATGAATATCCTTTTTCATCTGATACTAAGAATATGACAACAGTTGCAAAAGTAGAAAATGAAACTATTGTATTTACTAAAGGAAGCCCTGAAAAGATAATGGCTATGTGCAGTATTAGCGATGATGAGAAAAAAGGCATTGAAGCTGCAATAGAAAAATTCCAAAATGAAGCTAAAAGGGTAATAGCATTTGCTCATAAAGTAGTTGATGATAATGTAGAGAATATCAGAGAAAAACTTGAAAGCAATATGATATATGATGGATTTGTTGCTATATCAGACCCTGTGAGAAAAGAGGTTTATGATGCTGTTGATAAATGCAGAAGTGCTGGAATAAATATAAAAATGCTTACTGGTGATAATATAGTTACTGCTACTGCTATAGCAAGAGAATTAAAAATACTTAATGAAAATAGTATTGTTCTTGAGGCAAAAGATATTGATGCTATGGATGATAGCACATTAAAACAGAATTTAAGTAAGATATCAGTAATAGCAAGAAGTACTCCTACTGTAAAAATGCGTGTTGTTAATGCTATAAAAGATATGGGTAATGTTGTTGCTGTTACAGGAGATGGTATTAATGATGCTCCTGCTATTAAGAATGCCGATGTAGGTGTTGCTATGGGTATAACAGGTACTGAAGTTTCTAAAGAGGCTAGCGATATAGTTCTTCTTGATGACTCTTTTGCTACTATTGTTAAGGCTGTTCAATGGGGCAGGGGAATATATGATAATTTCCAAAGATTTATACAATTTCAGCTTACAGTTAATTTAGCTTCTGTTGTAGTTGTTCTTATATCTACATTGACAGGATTTAAATCGCCATTCTCTGCTATACAGTTATTATGGATAAATATCATTATGGACGGACCTCCTGCTATTGCTTTAGGTCTTGAGCCTATTAGAGATAATTTAATGAAAAGAATGCCTACTAAAAGAAATGCTAGTATTGTAACAAAGAGAATGATATTTAAAATAGTATTTTCTGCTGCTGTTATGATTACATTATTTATGCTTCAAAGTAAATTGAATATATTAAAAGTTGCACAAGCAGAGCAGCCTACAGTATTATTTGCCATGTTTGTAATGTTTCAGATATTCAATTCATTTAATAGCAGGGAATTAGGTTTTGACAGTGTGTTTAAATACTTTTTAAATAATAAATTGATGCTTTTAAGTATGGGTATCACTTTTATATTACAAATATTGGTAACTCAGTATGCGGGAGGATTTTTTAATACTGTACCTTTAAGTTTTAATACTTGGGTAAAAATAGTGGGAATTTCTCTTATTGTAATTGCTGCTGCTGAGATTTTAAAAATATTTGTTAGATTGATAAAAGGTAAATAATAAAAAACTATTGAAAATTTTTTTAATAGAATATAAAATAATTCCGAATTTATATATAGTATAAATTTAGAGTATAGAGTAAATATAGAATATGAATTATAATATTTCAATTATAGTATTTATATGTGTATTCATTACACTTTTACTGATAGTAAAGAAATTTGTATTAAATAAAATATTAGCTAAAGGCTCAGATATTGATAAGGTTAATAAATTTCTTAGCGAAGGTAAAAATGATATGGCTTTACTAAAGCTTAAAGATATTTTATCCAAAGACAGAGCAGGTATAAAAAGAGCAAAAATACATGCTATGATAGGAGACTGCTATGCTAATATGGAAGAATATTCTTTTGCTATAGTAGAATATAGACATGCTATAGATGATGGAGATGATTCTCCTGAAACTATATTGTCATTGGCTAAATCTTTGAATAAGATAGAAAGAAAAGAGGAGGCATTATCTCAATACCTCACACTTTTTAAGATTGATGATTATAAATTAATAGCTGCCATAGAAATAGGAATAATATATTATGAAAATAGACAATATGATATGGCTATAAAATATTTTGATGAAGCATTGGATGTTCAGCCTAATAATTCTGAAGCATTAAAATATAAGGCTTTCTGTTTTGTTAATATAGGAAATTTCAATGAAGCTATTTCTTCTATGAATAATATATATAAGAAATTCCCTGATGATAGTTTATTAAATTATAATTTGGGAAGAGCACATAGAGGAAGAGAAGATTTTAAAACAGCTATCAGATATTATTCTAATTCTTATAAAGATAAAGAATATTCTGTTAAATCATTGTATGAAATGGGACTTTGTTATATAAAATTAGAAAATATAGAGTCTGCTATAAAAACTTTAGAAAAAGCTATAAGTTATGAAAGCTATGATAAAGAATTGAATTTAGCTATACTATATACTCTTTCAGAATGTTATGATATAGTTGGAAATATTAATAAATCTATGGAGATATTAGAAGGTATAATTGTAATAGATCCTAATTATAAAGATGCTAATGAAAAGCTTAATAATTATAAAGATTCAAGATATAGTGAAAATATCAAAAAGTTTTTTAAGCTTGAGGGAGAAGAATTTGCTGATGCAGCTTTAAAAGTTGTAGCAAGCATAGGATTAATTCCATATTCTTTAAAAACTACTGATAAAAAATATTTAATAGTTTTTGCTAAAGAAAATATTAGTGCTCATTCTCCTAAAAAAATAGTTTATTTTAGAACTTCTTATAGCCCTATATTTAATGAGGAGCTTGTACATTTATATGAGTATGCTGTAAATCTTAATATTGCTAATACAATGCTTATAACTTGTGCTATGGTTAGTCCTGATGCTATAAGATATGCTGCTATGTCAAGAATTGATATAGTTGGAATAAAGAGATTAGAAAATTTAGTTGATAAATCTAATCTTGTTAATTTACCTGTTGGTGTAACTAGAACAGAAGAAAAACTTGATTGGATATTATAAATTTATATTTGTTACTATAATTAAGAAAAGCAATAGATAATATTCTATTGCTTTTTTATTTTAAATTTTATATTATATATATGTGCTTGATTTTTATTAAAAATAGAATTAAGAATATAGTAATTTATTTATTTATTTGGGAATTTTTATATATAGATGAAAAAAGTACAGGATTTTTATTTTAAAAAAGCGAAAGAAGAAAATTATAAGGCTAGAAGTGTTTTTAAATTGGAGGAAGCACAAAATAAGTTTAAATTTATAAAATCTTCAGATAGGGTATTGGATGTGGGCTGCTCCCCTGGATCTTTTAGTCAATATATGCTTAATAAAATATTAAAGACAGGTTCAGTAGTAGGTGTGGATATACTTCCTAATTCATTTGCTCATCAGAGATTTAAATTTATATTAGGTGATATAAAAGAAATAGATATTTCAGCTTTTGATGATATTTTATTTGATGTTGTTGTAAGCGATGCTATGCCTAATACTACATCAGATAAAGAAACAAATCATTTTCGTTCTATTTCTTTATGCCGATCTATATTTGAACTTGCTAAAGATGTACTTAAAGATGGAGGACATTTTTTTATAAAGGTTTTTGATGGAAAGGATTTACAGGATTTTAAGAAAGAGCTTAATGAATACTTTGAATCTGTTAATGTATTTAAACCTAAAAGTTCAAGAGATGAAAGCAGAGAAGTATTTTTATTTTGTAAAAATTTTAAAAAGTTACGATAATATTAAAAGGAGTAATGATGAAAAGAGAATTTGCCTTAGTATTAGAGACATATAGTAATAATGTAGCTAAAGTAGAATTGCAAAGAAGTTCCAGCTGCGATGGATGTACTATATGCAATTCTGGGAAACCTGTTGTTCTTAGAGCTTTTAATAAGATTAATGCTAATAAGGGCGATAGTGTTGTAATAGAAGTTGATGAATTAAAAAAGGGGACTAATTTTTTTGTATATATAATACCTTTAATTTGTCTTATAGTTGGCTATTTTTTAGGTGAATATATATCCAAGCTATCTAATATAGAACATAATTTAGGACCTATATTCTCTTTTATTGTTTTTTTTGCATATGTTATTTGGGGAATACAAAAACTTAAAAAAGATAATAAAATAATAGCTAATATCATTTGCAAAAATGAGGTAATAGAGGATTTTAATAAAGAAAAAAAATAATTTTTTAAGGTTTTTTATGAAGAAAATAATACCAACCATAATAGTAATTGCAGCAGCATCAATTATAACATATTTGCTTATTTCTAAAGATAAGCCTTTTGAAGAATTTTATACTATAGGAGATGATGCTGTATCTTCTGTTAATAAGGTTACAGGTTTAGAAATACATCCTAGAGTAGATGAAATAGAAGAAGGCGATATAAAAATATTTAGCTTTAATAATGTTGATGATATGCTTAGTTATAGTGTTAAATATGCTAATTACTTATGGAAAAATGAAGGGTATTATATTACTACAAATTATCATTTTGGAAAACAAGAAGATGGAAAAATAGAGCTTGCCAAAAATTCTTCTGATGATGGAAGAGTTATAAGAATAAATGTAGATTGTTATACTAATAATTCTTTTACTGTAATACTAAGCTTAATTAATGGAAGTTTAGTAATGAGAAATACTAATGAAATGAATACCAATGAAGTGAATACAAATGCTGGAGAAGTAAATACAAATTAAATATTATTTATATATTGTCCATATTAAAATTGAGCCAATATCCTAATTCTTTGAATGCATTTTTTTCATTATCATTAAATTGTAATTCTCTGTTTCTATATTTTTGAATTATTTGATAGAATATATTTTCAAAAGTGTTTCTGTCTATAGGCATATCATTGTTTGACAAAAATTTAACATCTTTAAGAATATCATATATTATAGCAGCATTTCCAGTTTTATATATTGTATTTAAAGCATTTTTTATATTATCTCCTATCAAACTTGATATACCGCTGTTTGATATAAATATTCCTGCATTTCTAGCATCTTTTAGATTTTCAGATACTTCATTATAAGCATCTCTTCCTCTCTCTATTATTTTTTCTCTAAGTATTGGAGAGGCCATAGCTCCCATTATTCTTCTATAGTCATAATCAGGAGTAATATTATTTAAATTGAAATATGTGAAAAGTTTTCTATATTCAGGGTATATTTGATGCATTAAAGTATCTAATTTTTTGATATCGCTTTCAAATAAACTGTCTGCTAATTTATCTCTTATATCTGAAGTTAAATCTTTCAAATACATTGTATAAACTGTACTATTATTTAATTGTTCTTTATTTTCTGATATTTGTATTTGATTTTTAAATTCATGATTTTCGCTTGAAGTATTAACTCTAAAGTATATATCAGCAGCTATATTATCTATTAATATACCTTCTATATAATTTTTTTTTTTTTTTTTAGATTTTATTTCATGTTTAAATATATTAATATTTACATCTCTGTATTCACTGGCTATAAGATTGAATATAAAATAGTTAATTACATAAATCTTTGTAAATACATCAACCTTAGCTTCTTTTTCATAAAAATATTTAGCGCTATGATGTTCTGGTTTATTACTTATAGATTTATCAAGCATTTCTAAAAATTCTTTATGAGCTTCATCTACAAAAGAATAATTTTTATCTTTCACTAATAATCTTGCATAATGAAAAGACTGTTCAGCATACTGCATATTTTTTACAGGCTCTAATCTAGATACATCTTCGAAGAACCATCCGCATGAAGTATATGCAAATAATGAATACTTATAAGATTCCATTAAAAATATAAACTCTTTAAAAGATATATATTTACTGCATATTTCATATAAATCTTTAGCATCTAAATCATTATATATGGCACGTACATATTCCTCTCTTAAAGAATTTCTAGTTTCATCAGTAAAATTTAAAAAAGTATTAAACAATTTATCTTGCATTTTTCTCAAAATGTCAAAAGCATCTCTTAAAGGTCCTCTCCAAGATAAATCACATCCATCCCATCCTCCGCAACCGCAATTGCTTCTCCATCTTTCAACACCATGAGAACAGCTCCAAGAAGTTCCTCTTCCTCCTGTTCCTTCATGAAGTACAACTTCATCCATAGGTGGATGTATACTTAAATAATGTTCATAATTAGTTGGGGTAATACCATCATAATGAATATTTTCTTTGAAATATCTAGCTAAGCACATATCAGCAAAAGGTTCATGGTGTCCGTAACTTTCTCCGTCAGTAGCTATATTAACTAAGCTTCTTTCTCCATAGGAGTTTCTTATTCTCTCTGCAAGTTTATCAGAAGATGTTAATAAATGTTCAAATGCTATCGCCTGAGATATATAAGGATCATAGAAAAAAACTATAACTCTTTTACCATTATGTCCATATAGCCAATAAGGTTTTGAAGTATCTATTTTACCGCCTGATACATCTATTGTTGTTATATTTTTTATATAATGAGCTTGATAAGGAGATAGTATTGTGAATTTAACTCCGCAGTCATATAAAGCATCTACAACATCTAAATTTATTGCTGTTTCTGAAAGCCATATTCCGCTTGACTTTCTTCCAAAATATTTTTCAAAGTTGTATAGCCCCCATTTTATTTGAACTCTCATATCTTCTTTTTTGGCAAGAGGAAGTATTATATGATTGTAAACTTGAGCTATTGCATTTCCGTATCCAAGTCTTTCTATACTTTTCTTATCTGCTTCTATTATACGTTTTAATAAATCTTCTCTAGTTTTAGCTATATAATCTAAAAGAGTAGGTCCGAAATTAAAACTCATATATTCATAATTATTAGACATATCATTTATTCTTCCGTATCCGTCTAATATTCTTGAATATGCATTAGGACTATAGCATTCATTTGTTATTCTTTCATTCCAATCATGAGCAGGTGCTGCACTAGCTTCTTTTTGTATTTCTCCTAAAAATGGATTTTCCCTAGGAGGCTGATAAAAATGTCCATGCAGTATCAAGTATCTCATATATAATGTCCTGAAAGTAAAATATTTTTATGATTATAAATAATTTATATTTAATTGCAAGAATTTTTACTTCAAATTACATATTTTTTAATTAAAATTATATATGTGAAATTATTAATACTTGACTTTTAATTACAGTCTAATATAATATAAAATATACTATATTTTTATAACTTACTTTGAAGGAGACTATTAATGAATAGGGTAGTATTAATAGGATTATTATTTTTATTTACATTGAGCAGCTTAATTTATGCAGTTGATAAGAAATATATACCTAACAATGTTGATAGCGTTTTTTCTTTTAATGCTGGTACTTTGGCTCAAAAAGGCGAAATTGATTTGCAAAATATTCTAAACAAATTTTTTATGCAGGAATATGCTGATAGATATTTAGAATATAGAGATGATGCATTTGTAGCTGAAGTTATGACAAATAAATTAAATGATTATATAGATTTTTCAAATACATCTAGGGTAATATTTTTCAATGGATATCAGCAGGTATCTGTTTTACTTGATGTTAAAAATATTACAGAATTAGATAAACTTATGATAAAAATGGCAAGCCAGGAAGATAAATTAATTTCTGTTGCTGAGAATGCAGCTTATAGATATTTAGCTTTAGATGAATATAATTTAATTTCTTGGAATCAGGAAGTATTTGCTGTTACTATCAAATTAAAAGATAATTATTGGTATAATGAAGAATTAAATAAAGAAGATATTGCTAATATAGTTAATTATGTATTCGTTAATAATACTCCTTTAGAAGATGAAAAGTTTTTGGCTTTAGAAAATGAAACTAATGACTCTTATATTTGGGCTAATTTAAATACTTTAGCTGATGATAATTCTGATTTTGCTAAATTTTTATTTGGAAGAAGTTATGATGGAGTATCTAAAGAAAGTTATAAAGATGCTGTTATTACATCAAAAATTAATTTTAATAATGGAGATGCACAAGTAATTGTTGATAGTTATGCTCCTAATTATCCATATGATACATCTTTGCTAAAAAAAGAATTGGCTGATAATATATATTCTTTTGTTAATGGAGAGAACAATTACGGATTCTTATCATTAGCATTTAATAGTCAGGAATTATCTAAACATATTAAAAATATCATTGGAGATATTAAAAATCTTCCTCTTGCTGAAGAATTAAAAACTTTAGAAAAGAATGGAATAGATGCTTATAAGCTTATAGAACTTTTAGGTGGAGATATATTTGTTTCTGTTTGGGATAGACCTGAAGATAATGTAGATGAATCTGTTGCTGTTTTTATTTCAGCTTCAATAACTGATGCTGATACTGTTAAGGTTATATTAGAAGCTTTTGCTGAAGATTCTGCTAATGATATTTATACTATAAGCGGTTATTCATGCTATATAAAAGATTCTATATTGTATATATCTGATAATTCTAATGTTATAGATTCTATAGTTAATGGAGAAGCTCCAGGAACACAATTATCTGCTGATAAAATTGAATTAGCTAAAAATAATACTATAGCATTATATTTAGAACTCAATCCTAATTTATCATTATATGGAATTGGAGATGAATATACTGAAACTTTTGAATCAGTTTATATAACTTCAAATGAATTAGAAAGCAATCATACTCAGATTCTTTTAAAAGTTAATATTAGAGATAAAGAAAGAAATTCTCTTTCTATAATTAAATCTTTCTTTGGATTAGAGTAATATTTGTTCTAGATGAGATTAGATGAATATGTGCATAGCGAGGGTTATACTGAAAGCAGAGCTAAGGCACAGGATATAATACTTGCTGGATGTGTATTTGTTAATGGAGTAAAAGTAACTTCTAAGGCTCATAAAGTAAAGGATACTGATAGGATAGAAGTTATTAATAATATAAAATATGTGTCAAGGGCTGGAGAAAAATTAGAGAAAGCTTTTTTAGCATTTGGTATATCTGTAGAAAATAAGATATGTTTAGATATTGGAGCTTCTACAGGAGGATTCACAGATTGTCTTCTTAAATACGGTGCTAAAAAAGTTTATGCTCTTGATGTTGGACATAATCAGCTTGTATATAAGCTTAGAAATGATAATAGGGTAGTATCTATAGAAGATTTCAATGCTAAAGATATAAAAAGAGATATGTTTAATGATGGAATTCCATCTGTTGTAGTAAGTGATGTTTCTTTTATATCTGTGTCAAAAATATCTCCTATCATATTTAGAGAATTAAATGATTTAGATTTTTGGGTTAGTTTGATTAAACCTCAATTTGAAGCCGAAAAAGGTGATGTTTCAAAAGGCGGAATAATTAGAGATGATGCATTAAGAGATAAAATATTAAATAATGCTGTTAAAAGAATAGAGGAATCAGGCTTTAAAGAAGTTAATAGAACTGTATCACCAATAAAAGGCTCCAAAGGTAATATAGAATATTTGGTGCATTTTATAATTTAATTATCTATTTTATAAGAGTTTCTTTGTTTGTATATTTCATATTCTTTATAAAATTCTTCTATATTATTTACTTTCAAATATCCTTCTTTTGATATTTCTAAAGATTTAATTTTTAATACATCAGTCTCTATGCTTTCTTTATATTCTATTCCTATCATAGAGCATATATCATTTATATTGTATTGGAAATTTATTTTTCTCATACTTTTAAATAGAAGCTCTGTTTTTATTAATGCTTCTATTATAATTACAAATTTACTCACTATATTATTAGCATTGAAAGCTCTTATTCTTGAAATAGTGCTGTAAATTCTCATACTCATCATTTTTACAAAATATAATCTTAAATTTCTATCAGATTGCACCCAATCCATAGCCTCTTCTTTTTTTATTAACTGTATAATAGAGTCTTCAAGGACCACTGCTGTTGTAAATAGATACTTACTATTTTTGGAAATAGGACTATACCCATTAAGCACATCTTCCGCTGATAAAATTCTCCTTGTTACTTGTTTAGAATCAAATATATTGTATACACCTACTTTTCCATACTTTATTGAATATAAATTATCTTTTCCCTGAAGTTCTGTATATAAGCAATATCCTTTTTTATATTTGTATATATTTCCCTCTACATTCTCAGGTTCTTCTACAGATTTAATATTCTTTAATAAATTATCAAGTTCTTGTTTTTTATTTTCATCATTTGGATTTAACTCTATATATTTTTGATATAATTTATATGAAGCATCATTAAAACCATTATTTAAATATATTTTGCACATTTCAATAATGTCAAATTTTTTATTTTTATTATGATAATAAGGACTATTTTCTTTATGCAAAAAATAATAATATCTGCTTAACCATCTTTCTATATTAATAATGAGATAATCATATATTTTATTTATAAGACTTATTGTATCTATCTTTTCTATTTCATTAATATTCATTTCTATTACTTCTACATCTTCCAAAGCTTTTACCGTAGAAAAATAAGGTTCATTTAAAACGGCATTGAATAATCCTATAATTTCGCCTTCTTTATATTCTATTGTGTAATTATCAGCGAAATAACTATATACTATAACACTTCCTTTTTTTATTATATAGAATGTATATTTTGGTTCCTGACCTTCTATGAATATTGTAGAAGATTTACTGAAATTGATACTTTTGTAATTTAACATAAATAATCCTCATATTGTTTGTAAATATTTTAATACATTTATATGGGATGTCAATAATTATTTTTTTGATATTCATGATATTCTTTAAAAAAATCATTAATATCTATAATTCTTATATACTTATCTTTAATAATTTCTATAGATTTTATTTTTTTTAAATTTTCAATTATATCTTCTACAGATATGTTAATAGAATTTTTTATATCATTAATTGTATATGGTATTACTAATGTGTTTTGTTCATCAAATAGTGTATCTATTTTTATTGAAGCAGATATTAGTATGAATAATTTAAAAATCATTTTTTCTTCTTCTATAGCTTTTATTTTAGATAATACATTAATAATTTTCATAGACATCATTTTTATATGATATAGCCTCAACTGCCTATCATTAATCAGCATTTCTATGAATTCTTCTTTTTTTAATATTTTTATATATGAAGTTTCTAAAGCTACTGCTGTTGTAAGAAGAGGCTTATATTCTAATTTTGGTTCATATCCGTCTATAACATAATTTTTTTTATATATATCTTTTAATAATAGATTTCCATTTATAATACTGTATATACCTATTCTTCCTGATAATATTACATATAAATAATTACTAGGTTTAAACTCTGTATATAGACAGCTTCCTTTCTTATATAAAAATATATTAGATGTAAATGTACTTGGATTAATTGGAGGCGGAAGTTTTAATAGTTCTATTTCAGCATATTCTATATCATCTTTGTTTTCTAAAGTTTTTATGTATTCTAAATACAATTTTGAAGAAACTTCAGAAAATCCATTTTTTAAATATATATCAGCCATTGTAAAGACATTTTCTTTATAGTATAAATCTAATTTATTTTTTACCAAAATTATATAGTAACGAGACAGCCAAGTTTCTAATGTATTATTTAAATATTCATATATTTTTTTTATTAAATCATTATTTGTAATATTGTTTATATCATATAAATTAAACTCTAAAACTTCAACATCTTCAATAGCTTCTATACTTACATCATAAGGTTCACTTACAGCTAAATTAACAAGTCCTATTATATGTCCTACATTATATTCTTTATTATAATTATTAGAATTAATGGCATAAGATACTGCTTTTCCTTTAGTTATTATATAAAAAGAATCTTTAGGATAATTCCCTTGTTCATATATAAAAGATGATTTCGGAAATTTTATAGTTCTATAATTGTCCATAATTTTATAAACTTAATTTTTTTTATATTGTAATACTTTTTTTTAAAAAAACAATGTTTATACTATAATTTTCTGTATTATTATAAAAAAGTTAAGTATTATTTAAATATTGTATTGTTTATTATACTTTTTATATGTAAAAGCACTAATTTTTTTACTATAAATATTACATTTTTTATTATTCTGTATAGCTTTTGTATTTTTTTAAATATTCTTTTATATCTGTTATTATAATTTTATTGAAACTATCAAATTCTATATAATCTATGTTTTTTATGGCATTTTCTATATTATTTATATCCGCATCATCATGAATCATATTTTTTATATCTTCTATTTTATAATATAATTTTATATAATCTTTTTCATAGAATAATGTTTCTATTTTTAAAATTGAATATATTAATACTATTAGACGTTCTTCTAAATTTGTTTTTTTGATAGATTTTAATTTTAATATAGTACTTATAACTCTTATAGATATCATTTTAATAATTTTCAATCTCATATTGCTGTCATCATACAATATTTTTATCAATTCCTCTTTAGTCATAACATCTATAATAGAATCTTCCAAAACTATAGCAGTTGTAAATAGGGGAGTATATTCCAAGGTTGGTTTATGTGCATCAATTATATATTCTTTAGGAAAAATTGTTCTAAGTGAATATTTAGAATCCATTATATTGTATATTCCAACTCTTCCAGATCTTATATAATATACATATTCATCTGCTTCTAATTCTGAATATAGGCAATGTCCTTTATACATTTTATAAGAATTTTTATTTATATGAACAGGCTGCTTTACTCTTTTTAGATCTTTCATAAAATTCATTACATGTTCTGTATTGTAATCTTTACTAAATAACTTTATATAATCAGAACATATTTTATGGCTTGCCTCTGTAAACCCAGCATCTTTATAAATTTGTGCCATAGTTAATGGATCTTCTTTATTATATAAATCTGTTTTATTTTTTATTACAGCAGCATAATATTTACTAAGCCAAATTTCTAATATTAAATATAAATAGTCTGATATTTTATTTATTAAATGTTTATTATTAATTTTATCTATATACTCAGTTTTTATTTCCCACAATTCTGTATCTTCTATAGTTTCTATTGTAGAATAGTAAGGTTCTTTTGTTATAGAAGATATTAATCCTACAATATCTCCTTTTCTATAAGAATAAGTTTTATCATAGAAATTATTGTATGCTATTACTTTGCCTCTTGATATTATATAAAAATAATCTTCAGAATTTTTGGCATCTTCTAATACTATTTTACCTTTTTCATATTTTACTAATCTATATTTGTCCATAATTAATAAGTAAATATAATTTAAAATATTATTTATTATTTTAAATTATAATACTTACAAAAATTATGTCAACTATAATTATACTATATTGTATAATTTCTATATTCTTTCAAATAATTTTTTATATTTGTTATTTTAATAGTAAAGGATGAATCAACTTCTATATATTTAATATTTTTTAATTCTTTGTAAATTTCTTCATTAGGTAAATTTAGATTTAAAATATTTTTTATATCTTCTATTGTATAGGATAAAGTCAATTTTACAGCATTTTTATTGAATAAAGTTTTCATCTTTAATATAGAATAAATTATAATTATTAGTTTATATTGTAATTTGTCATTTTTGAGTGCTTTAATTTTTAAAATAGCATTATTTACTTTAAGTGATGTCATTTTGACAAAGTTAATTTTTGAAGATTTATTTTTATACATCATTTCTATTAATTGATCTTTTTTTATTATATTTATAATAGAATCTTCAAGAGCTATAGCAGTTGTTAATAGAGGTTTATATTCTAATGTTGGATTATATCCATTAACAATATAGCCATCTATATAAATATTTCTAATAACTTGTTTAGAATTAACTATACTATATACTCCTACTTTACCAGATTGTATTAAATACATATTATCGCTTGAATCTAATTCGGTGTATAGGCAATATCCTTTTGGAAATTTATATATAGAGTTATCTATGGATTCTGCTTCTTTTATATTAGGGTTAATATCTTTTATAAAGTCATTAATCTTGTCAATATCTGGATTTTCAGGAAAAAGCTCTATATATTTTAAACATAATTTGTAGCTAGCGTCTAAAAAACCATTGTTCCTATAAATATTTGCCATAGTGATTATATCATCTTTATTATATAAATCTACTTTATTTACAGCTAATATTGTATAGTATTTGCTTAACCAAATTTCTAAAATAAAATATAAATAGGTATATATTTTATTTAAAAGATCTTCATTTTCAATATCTATTATACTATTTATTTTTATTTTTAGAAATTCTGAATTTTCTACAGCCTCAACAGTTGAGAAATATGGCTCTCTTGTAATTGAAGAAATTAGACCTATTATAGAACCCTTTTTATTTTCAGTCTTATATTCTTTATAAAAATCATAATGTGATATAGCTTTACCTTCTATTAATATATAGAAATAATCAGATGGATTTTCACCAGCTCTTATTATCAAATCATTTTTGCTAAATTTAACAGTATCGTATTTTTCCATAAAATTAATTTGTAAATATTATCAGGCGGTATTATAATATATTAGTAAGTTATGTCAATATAAAAAATTAACAATTCTATAAATATTTAATTAATATTTGCAGTTGAATTTCTTTTCCTATACATATTATACTCTTCAAAGAAATTCTGCAAGCTTGGAATTATTATTTTTTCATGTCTTGAAAATAATATTACCTTTGCCTTATTAATTTCAGATTTTACATAGCTGCTATTTTCTATCCCAATCATTCCGCATATATCATGGGCTGTGTATGGAAGTTCCAAAAAATCAATATTTTTATCAAATAATAATTCTGTTTTGGCAAATGAATATATCATGCTATAGAATTTTCCAATTACACTTTTCATACCTATACTATAGCTTTTTATTATAGTATTATATATTCTTCTAGCCATTATATTTACAAGATAGTGTTGAAGTTTTGTATTTGTGGTTGCTAATCTTAGAAAATCTTCTTTATTTACAATATGCAGTATTGTATCTTCCAGTACTATACAGGTTGTAAGTAAAAATTTATTTCCTAGTATTGGTTTATAACCTATAATATTTCCACTTTTAAATATTATTCTTGTAATCAGCCTTCCATCAAATACACTGTATACTCCAACTTTTCCGTCTCTTATAACATATAAATTTGTATTGCTTTCCAATTCAGAAAATATACAGCTTCCAGTTTTATATTCATACAAATTAGGAGTTATCTCTAAAGGAGGCTCTATATTGCATGTTTTTTCTATAATATTTATTTTATTTTTTATTTCATCATGATTTTCATCAGGAAACATTTCTATTATTTTTTTGTACATATATACAGCTGCATGTTTAAATTCATTGTCATCATAAATTTTGGCTATTTCAAGAGCATTATTTTCTCTGTAATTTTCAACTTTCAAAGCCTCGGATAATTTATGAAAATATTTTCCAAGCCATATCTCCATAAATTTTATTAAATATTTATATATATTTTCTATTATTTTTTTATCTTCTATATTGTATATATCTTTTATATTTATTTCTATTAATTTAACATCTGTCATAGCTATTGCAGTTGAATAATAAGGCTCTGATAATATAGCTGAAACAATTCCTAATATATCACCAGTAGTAAATTCAAAATTAGTATTTTCTACAACATAATTTTTATCTATTATAGTACCTTCTTTTATTATATAAAAAACATCTCTTGCACTCTCGCCAGCAACAAATATTGCAGAATCTTTTTTGAACTCAATAATATTAAAATCAACCATAAATATTTCTCCCAAATTTTATAGCCATATTATAGCTTATAATTTTTATATAGCAATTAATAAAAATTATCTATTTTTAATATGAATTTTTCTTTATTAAGTAAATCTTCAACTATAATATCGTTATCTTTAAAATATGCTTTATAAATTAAATATAAATTATAATTATACACATCCAATACTAATTTTCTTATATCTATAAAATGTATATAATTATTTAATTCCATTTTAGATAAATCAAATAATAAATAATCAAATACCCTTTTAAACGTTCCATTATCTTCTTTTAATAGGTAAAAAATATAAAAAAGTATTTTATTATTTGAATATTCACTATCCATAAAAACTATAATACCATTTGAATCTATAAAATTATTATTATAAAAATTGAACTCTTCATTTTTATTATTTAGATTTAGTATAGAAAAACCAGATAAATCTTTATTAAAAATAAAATATTCTATATTATTTTTCTTAATAATTTTCATCATTCTAGCATCATCGCTTTTATAATTATAAATAATTTTGTCATCAGATATATTATATATACTTCTATCATATCCTATAATATCTTTATTATGAATATTTGCCGAATATTTTTTATGAATTATATAATAATTATCATTTAGTATAGTTTTTTTTTCGCTTTCAAAATTATTATCTGAGAATAAGATTCCATATTTATCCCAATGATTTTTATAATAATCACTATAGTATAAATTTTCTAATATCATATATATAAGTATATTGATTAGATTATATTTGTCAATCATTTATTATTTTAAGATATTCGCTTTCATTATGTATTCTATCTAAAGCTGTAACATAATATATATATGTTTGTTTTGAATTTATGGTTCTATCTCTATATGTTATTTTTGAATTTATATTAAAATTTGTTCTTCTTATTTTATCTATTAATTCTATTCCTGCTTCACCTACTGTTTCTCTATATATAGCATAATATGAAGAATATGAGGGAAGAAGATGTCCGTATTTATCTAATTTGTATTCATTAGGATCAGTGAATGTTATTTCAATTGCTCCGAAAACTTTTCTAACAGTAGGATTTTCTAATTTTAAAGGAGGCTTATTAATATTTCTCATAGTGTTCATTGTAGGTACTATTGCTTTGAATATATAATTATTTTCTTTTATATATTTTATAGCTTCATTACCAAAATTTCCTGTATCTCTATCTCTTCTATACATATTATGCATTGTGAAAAATGCAGATCCTTTAATATATCCTTTTCCAACATTTCTTATATAATCTATTTGCTTTGACATCAAATCAATATCATGCCAAGGCTCTATATTTGTAGCACTTCCCATTCTATATAAAGCATGTCCTATATATATATCAGCAAGTTTTTCATTATTGGATTTTTTTGCTTCATTAACCCACCATTTGACTATTGTATCAAAAGGAGCAGTTTTATGCTGAGAAGACCAATATACTTGCGGTATTAAAGCATCAATATACATTCTATTTAATCCATCTTTTATTGTTGCATTATTTAAACTAGATGTTTTTTCTCCGTTTAGCATCCATAAAAGAACATCAGCATGCAAAGCATCAAAATTAGGGTTATATGATCTTGTATCACTTCCATATATATTTCCTGCATATTCTGCCAATTTTTCTTTATTTCTCCAAACTCCAGCAGGTGAAATAGTCCATTTAACATATGGTTTTCTTGATTTTATTTCTCTGTATAAGCTGCTTACTAATCTATTTATATTATCTCTTCTCCAAGCATAAAGTCCATTAGATCCATAATCATCATCAGATTTATTAGTAATATCATATCCTCTTTTAGATCCGTATTTTTCAGCACTTATTTCATCAGGCCAATCTTTATAAGTTTTTCCTCTGGCAGCATTCTGATAAAAATAATCATCAAAATGTATTCCGTCTATATCATAATTTTCAACAACTTCTATAACTGAATCTGTTATATATTTTGCACTTATAGGTTCGCCTGGATCTAAATAAAGTCTGTTATCATACCAATATATGGGCTTAAGATTATTAGAAACATATGTATGAATAAAATTTTTTTTGGAAAATTGCTCTTTATAACTTTTAGTTTTATCATAAGTTAAAGACATTCTATAAGGATTAAACCAAGCATGAACTTCTAAATTTCTATTATGAGCTTCTTCAATTATAAATTCAAGCATATCAGTTTTAAAAGGATAATCATCTTTTTCATCACTCGATTTTGATCCAAAAAAATATCTTGTAGTAGGATTTATTTCAGATTTGAATATTACTCCAGCATCAGGTTTTACTTGTATGAATAATGCATTAAAATTATTTTGATATAATGTATCTAAATGTTTTAAAATAGATTTTTTTTGTTCTGATTCACTTTTACCGCTTAGCGGCCAATCTATATTTGCAACTGTAGATATCCATGCCGCTCTAAATTCTCTGTAAAGCGGATTTTTACTTCTGTCTTCATCAATACTTTTAACAAGCATTCTTCTCAAACTATTTGGTATAATAATATTTAAAGTTTGACATGAGGTTGCTAATAGTATGCTTAAAGATATTATTACAATGATTCTATTCATAATTTTTATTTTTATTATTGATAAATATTTTACAGATTATATATTTAATGATTATAACAGTCAATATATGAAAAAAGGACTTTTATTTATGTTTATAAATATCAAAGAAAATATGGACTATGCTCAAGATATATCAATGATGATAACAGATGCTTTTAACGGTTTTTATAGTGTAGATGATACAATCGAGTTGATTAATAAGTCTTTTATTTCTTTAGGATATATAGAAAATAATATATTAATAGGATATGCAGGACTTTTAGAAATGTATTCAAACATAACTTTTGAACTTCATCCTTTAATAGTTAAGGCTGGATATAGAAGTATGGGTGTAGGTTCTAAGATATTAAAAGAAATTGAAAGAGAGGCTAAATTAAAAAATGCATTGAATATTATGCTTGGATCAGATGATGAATATTTTAAGACTAATTTACATCAATTTGATTTTAATAATTCTGATATATCATATATATTTAATAATATAAAAAATATTGATAATCATCCATATGAATTCTATCAGAAAAACGGATATAAAATAGTAGGTATATTTCCTAATGCAAATGGTATAGGGAAGCCTGATATTTGGCTATGGAAACAATTAATATAATTTTCAGTTTTTTATTTACTTATTTATTTCAGATTCTAATACAAATTTTTTACCGCTTCCATATTCTAATGAAAATTCGCTTCCATTTCCTTTAAGAGCTTTTATATAAATAGTATGATTTTTAAAATTATCATAATTATTTTGATGAGTATATATTTTTGTATTCTCTATTTCACCAAGAAAAATATCATTTTCACCAATTTTAAAATCTTTTTCCTCACTGCATAAAAGCATAGTACCATCGCAGCATCCGCATGATATATGAAATATTATATTTCCGTTCTCTTCTTTTACTTCTTTAATTAATTGTATTGCAGCATCATCTGCTATAATTTTAATTTCATTATTCATAAATTACACTCATAATTTTGGGATTGCATTTGATAATGCAATCCCTTACATTTTGATTATTGATAGATATTAAAAGAAACCCAATTTTTTAGGAGAATAGCTTACTAAAATATTTTTTGTCTGCTGATAATGATCAAGCATCATTTTATGAGTTTCTCTTCCTATTCCTGACTGCTTGTATCCTCCGAATGCAGCATGAGCAGGATAGGCATGATAACAATTAGTCCAAACTCTTCCAGCTTTAATACCTCTTCCAAAACGATATGCTTTATTTATATTACGAGTCCAAACACCAGCACCAAGTCCATACATAGTTATCATTAGCTATTTCTAAAGCCTCTTCATCAGTTTTGAATGTAGTTACAGATAGAACAGGTCCGAATATTTCTTCTCTAAAAATTCTCATGCTATTATTGCCTTTGAATATTGTAGGCTGTACATAAAATCCATTAGCCAATTCACCTTCTAATATATTTCTTTCTCCTCCGATTAAAACTTCAGCACCTTCTTCTTTTCCTATTTTTAAATATTCCGTGATTTTGTTAATTTGATCCTCGCTTGCCTGTGCTCCCATCATAGTATCAATATCAAGAGGATTTCCTATTTTTATAGCTTTTACTCTTTCTAAAACTCTAGCCATAAATTTATCGTATATCTTTTCATGTATTAATGCTCTGGACGGACAAGTACAAACTTCTCCCTGATTGAATGCAAATAAAACAAGTCCTTCAACAGCTTTATCTAAAAAGTCATCATCAGCATCCATAATATCTTCAAAGAATATATTAGGAGATTTTCCTCCCAATTCTAATGTTACAGGTATAATATTTTCAGTAGCAAATTGCATTATTTGTCTTCCAACGCTTGTTGATCCTGTGAATGCTACTTTAGAAATTTTAGGGCTAGTTGCTAATTTTTTACCTATTTTTCCTCCGCTTCCATTAACAACATTTAATACTCCCTTAGGTATCAAATCTCCTATAACTTCCATAAGTACAAGTATACTTGCAGGAGTAGGGCTTGCAGGTTTTAATACTATACAGTTTCCAGCAGCCATTGCAGGTGCTATTTTCCAAGCAGCCATAAGTAAAGGGAAATTCCAAGGTATAATTTGTCCTACCACTCCCAATGGCTCATGAAAATGATATGCTATAGTATCATCATCTATTTCGCTTATAGTTCCTTCCTGTGTTCTTATAGCACTTGCAAAATATCTGAAATGATCTGCTGATAATGGTATATCTGCATTTAAAGTTTCTCTTATAGGTTTTCCATTATCCAAGTTTCAGCATATGCTAATAATTCTAAATTCTCTTCTATTCTCTCAGCTATTTTTATTAGAATATTAGCTCTTTCTGTAGGAGATGTTTTAGCCCAAGTATCTTTTGCAGCATGAGCCGCATCAAGAGCAAAATCTATATCTTCATCATTAGACAAAGGTACTTTATTGATTACTACGCCATTTATAGGGCTGATATTATCAATATATTTGCCGCTTTTAGGTGCTACCCATTCTCCTCCTATGTAATTCTCATATTGTTTTTTAAATACATTTGAAAACTCTTTATATTTGCTCATCTTTATAGACTCCGAATTATTATTATTTATATAACTAATAGTATATAAAAAGCATTCTTATTCAAGCTGCTTTGTACATTATTTAAATTTTTATTTTATTATTTTTATTTTTAATATTCTTGTATTGTATAGTATGTATAATATAAATATAAAATTATTTCATGAGATATTTTTTTTATTAGCTTGACAATAAATAGCTTTTTATATATATTGTCAAAATGCTTAGTGATATTTTTATAGATATACAGAAAAATAAAAAAGAATGGCTTAAAAGTAAAGAGGGAAATGAATTTGAGGACAGATTTGAAGCCTCTTTAAAAAAGTATGGCTTTAATAGGAGAATGTCTTCTGATAAAGAAATTAAAAATATACTTTCATCTATAAAAAATGATATTTTGGATAAAAGTTCTGATAAAGTGATTGATAATACTTATGCTTTAGAAGATAAAAGTATGGAGAATTGCTTTATATGTCAGCCTTATGGAAGTCAGAATTTTCCAGACTTTCTAATCTTTACAGTAAAAAAAATTATAGCTATAGAAATAAAATACAGCAGCGGAAAATCTTCTAGTCCTATGTGGAATAGCAATTTACCTAAATCGAATGCTATTTATATATTTGGTTCTTATGGCAGGGGAGATGTTACTTTCTTTATAGGAGATGATGTGCTTCCTATGAATGAAAGAAATGAATTAATAAAATTCTTTGAAGAGATAAAAAAACTTGAAGATAATTTTAAAAATAAAATGAAAAAAGAAAGCAAGAATAATTTATTTGCATATAAATTTGATAGAGGATTTAATGTTTATGTTAGACGAGCTTATGAGCAGAATAAGACTATAAATAAAGAAGCTAGAATAGATTATTTCCTACATGAGGATAGAGTAAAATGCGAAGAAAATGTAATTGAGTTTTGTAATAGTTTGTAAAGATTATAAGAGAGATATATGCAAGAAGAGTATACAAAAGAAAGTTTTGATTATCTTAAAAATACGGATATAGAAAAAAGAAAAAAATTAGGGCAGTACTTCACTCCTAAAAGTATAAGAGATTTACTTTTAAAACAATTAATATATATTTCAGAAAAAAAAGATAAGGTAAAAATACTTGATCCAGCATGCGGTAGTGGAGAGTTTCTTTTGTCTTGCAATGAATATTTTAAAAGTCCTATATTGTATGGTTTTGATATTGATGAGACTTTAGTTGCTATATCAAAAAAACTAATAAATAATGCTGATATAAAATGTTTAGATACTTTGAAGCTTGATAGTGAAAAATCTATTAAATATGATTATGTTATAGGAAATCCTCCATATTTTGAGTTTAAGCCTGATAAGGAATTAAAGAAAAAACATAATGATATAATAAGCGGAAGAGTTAACATATTTTCTATATTTATAAAATTGGGTTTAGAGCTTTTAGAAGAAGGAGGATATTTAGCTTATGTGGTGCCTCCTTCTATGAATAATGGAGCTTTTTTCAGCAAGCTAAGAGAATATATAATGAACATAGGCAGTGTTGAATATTTGCATATTGTAGAGGGCTCTGATAATTTTTATATGGCTAATCAAAAGGTCATGCTTTTAATAATCAAAAAAACTAATAGTCATAAAAATAAAAAATATATATTTTCAAAAAATGAGGTTACCATATTTACAGAGGGTCAAGCATTTTTAAATAAAGCATATAAAGATACTATAAGCTTAAAAGAAATAGGATACGAAGTAAAAACAGGAAGCATTGCTTGGAATAAATATAAAGAAAATCTTACTGATGATGAAAATAATGCTATACCTCTTATATATTCATCTAATATAGTTGATGGAAAAATACTTATACCTAATAAAAGAAAACTTCAGTATATAAGAAATATTCCAAAAGATTTAATAATAAAAAATAATGTTATAGCTGTTAATAGGGTAACAGGCTCACATAAAAATATAAATATAAAGTCTGCAATAGTAAGAGAAAAAGAGTTCGTATGCGAAAATCATGTAAATGTTATATATCCTTTAAGTAATTATAATAAAGATTATAGTTTAGAATATATTTATAATGCTCTAAATGATAAAAATAATATAAAAGTACTTAGTCTTATAACAGGAAATACTCAAATATCAAAAACAGAATTAGAAAGACTTCTTCCTATAAAGATTATTGATAAGGTATAAATTTAATGAAATACAAGCCTAAATATAAATTCGGTTTATTAGATTATGTTAAAGATGAAAATATAAGTCTTTCTGATATAGATACAAGCGATATAATCGATATGTCTTATCTATTTGAAGATAGTAAAAGAAAAAATTTTGATGGTATAGAAACTTGGAATGTATATAATGTAACTGATATGAGATGCATGTTTAAAAATGCTGAATATTTCAATGCTGATTTAAGTTCTTGGAATATGTCTAAAGTTCTTGCTATGAGTGAGATGTTTAGCAATACAAAATATTTTAACTGTGATTTAACTTCTTGGAATATTGATAATGTTAAGTGCTTTGAAAATATTTTTGAAAATGCTTATTCTTTCAAACATATAAAAACTATTTTAAAATTTTATAATAAATGCAAAAGCAGAAACTATAAAAAGAAACTCCAGTTAATGCTAGAAACTCTTGATATAAAAGAGCTTTATATAGAATTAAAAAATGATAAGGCTAATTACAAGAAAAATAAAGATTTCATAAAAAAGCTAGAAAATATTTATTATGATGATATTAAAGATTTTGTTTTATTGTAAAAATATAATAATTAGTATATTATTAACAATAATATTCTTCAATATTAAGAGGCTGTAATGGAAAATCATTTTGTTAAAAATATATCTTTTGAAAATTTTAAATGCTTTAAAAAATTAGAATTTGATGGTTTTAAAAGAGTCAATTTAATAGGCGGACAGAATAATGTAGGAAAAACTTCTTTTATGGAAGGAGTTAATCTT
>CALXXQ010000078.1 GCA_944392715.1 uncultured Brachyspira sp. | reverse complement strand
TTATCAAAAAAACTCTGTTAAATATAACCCTAAAGAATTAATTAATAAATTTTACGGCTTTGAGTTTATGATAGCCCCATATACAATAGCACATCTTAAAATATCTCAAACACTAAAAGAAGAATTTAATTATAATCTTCAAGATGATGAGAGATTAAATATATTTTTAACTAATACATTAGAGAATATACATTTAGATGAAGGTAAGGAAAAAAATAATATATTTGAAGAGCTTAATGAAGAGATGAATCTAGCTCAGAAAACAAAAGAAAAAGAGATTCTTATAATAACAGGCAATCCTCCATACAGCGGAGCAAGTGCCAATAAAGGTATATTTGAGGAAGAGGTGAGGAAAGAATATAAAGACGGATTGGAATCTCCTCCTTTGGCTATAACAAGAAACGGTAAAGTAGAAAAAGAGAAAAATCCTAAATGGCTTCTTGATGATTATGTGAAGTTTATAAGATTTGCACAGCAGAAAATAGATAATCAAAAGGCAGGCGGAATATTCGGCTTTATTTCTAATAACTCATTTTTGGATAATCCCACTTTCAGAGGTATGCGTTACAGCTTATTAAAAAGTTTTGATGAAATATATATTGTAAATTTGCATGGAGATACCAGAAAAAAGGAAGTATGTCCAGACGGCAGCAAAGATGAAAATGTATTTGACATAATGCAGGGTGTGAGTATAAATATATTTTTAAGATATACCCAAAATATAGAAGATGAAAAATTAATTAATGTAAACTCTATCACACATAAATATAGTAGAGAAAATGCAGCAGTTTATTATTATGACTTGTACGGAAAGAGAGAATATAAATATAATTTTCTTCTTGATAATAATATAAAAAGCATAGAGTGGCATAAATTAGAATATAAAGAGCCTTTCTTTTTGTTTGTCAAACAAGATGAAGAATTACGTGAAGAGTATGATAATTTTTATAGTGTAAAAGATATGTTTATATTATCAAGTGTTGGAATTATGACTGGTAGAGATAAATTTTGTATGTCTTATAATAATAGTATATGTTCTTTAAATCAATTAAAGTCAAATATAAATAGGGTAATTCAGTTGGATACAGAAACAGCAAGAAAAGAATTAGATTTAGGTGAAGATTCAAGAGATTGGAAAATAAAAAATGTAAAAAAAGAATTATGTGATACTAACAATTCAGATGATAATTATAAAATAGTTAATTATCGCCCTTTTGATAAAAGATGGACTTATTATACAGGTAAATCAACAGGATTCCATAGTATGCCAAGAGGTATGTGCATGGAACATTTTATTAATAATGTTAATATTGGATTAGTTTGTTATAAAGGTACTAAATTACAAGAAATTTCAAATATATTTATTTCAAATGAAATGATAGATTTAAATTTAGTTGGGCAAGGTAGTAGTATTTTTCCGTTATATTTATACAAAACTAATAATTCAAAAAAGCTATTTGGAATAGGAAAAGATATAAATGTTATAGATTGTTCAGACCCTTTTGAAAAATCCAATAAAATAGAAAATTTTACGCTCAATTTTAGAAATTTCATCGACAAAAAATATGGCTTTCATTTCTCGCCTGAAGAGGTTTTGGGCTATATTTATGCTATACTCTTTCACAAAACTTACAGAACTAAATATATTGATTTCCTAAAAATAGATTTTCCTAAAATTCCTTTTACGGATTCTAAGGATATATTTATAAAATTAAGCTCTTTAGGAACCCAATTATACAATCTTCATTTGATGAAAGATAATGATTTGAATGCCGATATAGGAGAGGGTTTATACAAAGATGATAAAAATAACAAAATAGAAAAACCTGTTTATAATGAAAAAGAAAATAAACTATTCATTAATAAAACTCTTTATTTTGATAAAGTTTCAAAAGAAGTTTGGCTTTATAAAATAGGAGGCTATCAGGTATTGGATAAATATTTAAAATCTCATAAAGGCGAAGATATTGATTATTCATATTTTCAGAAGATTATACAGATTTTAGATAAATCATTGAATTTAGAAAATGAAATTGCAGATATTAATTTTTTGTAAATAAAAAAAGGCTTGACTTAAAAAATTAAGCTAAGCCTTATTTAATGCTAAAATTTTATAGTTTATGCATGAGTTTCCCATTCATAATCATAATCATATTCTTTATAATTACCTTTGAATACTACGCCTTTTACTATTAACTTTTCATCTAATATAACTAAATCAGCAATATATCCTTCTTTGATTCTGCCGTATTTATCATCTATTCCCATAACTTGAGCAGGGTAGAGAGAAGCCATTTTTAAAGCCTCCTCTACTGTAGCACCTATATGATTTACTGCATTTCTAACAGACTGACCCATAGTAATTGATGCTCCTCCTAAAGTGCCGTTATCATCTATAAGTCTGTTTTTATCATCTCTATGTATTTTCTTGCCTGCCCAAATATATTCTTTTAAATCTGAAGCGGCAGGAGGAATTGCATCGGTTACTATACATATATGCCCTGTTTTTAATTTATATGCAAGTTCTGCAGATGCAAAATCGCAATGCAGACCGTCGCATATTAAACCGGCATACATATCTTTAGTTTCAAGTACAGCACCAACAGCACCAGGCTCTCTTGAACCCCAAGGACGCATAGCATTGAATAAATGAGTAGCAAAAGTTATTCCGTAAGGTATTTTATCTTTTATTTCTGCATAAGTGCCGTTTGTATGTCCTACTGATACAATCTTTCCTGCCGCAGCAAATTCTTCTATTATTTCGCCTTCCACCATTTCAGGAGCTAATGTTACCATTACGCATTTTGAAGCATTTATTTTTTCTACCATATCCATACTAGGTTCTCTTATAAATTTATCATCATGAATGCCTCTCTTTTCATGAGATATATAAGGACCTTCAAAATGTATTCCCAAAACACCTATCACAGATAAATCTTCTATGTTATTGAATAAATCTATGATTTTCATCATATATTCATCGCTGTTAGTAATTATTGTAGGAAGATATGAAGTACATCCGTATCTCTGACAAACTTCATTCATATTTTTTAATGTTTCAATAGAAGGATCAGCATTTATGTCATATCCTCCTATACCATTAATCTGCAAATCAATATATCCCGGAGCAACTATCTTTCCTCCCAAATCTATTCTTGTAATAACAGCATCAACATCTATTTCTTTTTCTACACTTTTTATAATATTATTTTCTATGATAATGCAATGCCCTTCTATAAACTTTTCACCGTCAAATATTTTAATATTTGTAAGTGCATAATAAGATTTATAAAGCCCTTTAATAAGTTCTTTAGGATGCAGACTCTTACTCTCTAAACTCTTAGCATATTTATAAGTTTTTACTTTAAGATCGCTGCTTGATTCTTCATCAGCGACTATTATAAGTTTTTTATGCTCCTGAAGTACAGAAGTAGGGTAGAATTGACTTATAGAACCTTCAACACAATGAGCTAAAGCATCTGATACTTCATAACCATTAGCCATAACAAGAATATATCTAGCATTGAAAGCCTCTTCAAAACCCAATGTAAAACCTTCTCTTGGAAACATTTCTATAGGCATATTGATTTTTTTAGATTCATAGCTTCTTATAATTTCGCTTATTTTTTTATCTCTTACACTTCCGTCTAATGATGAACTTGGTGTATTAAGTAAGAAACTTCCGTCTTCAGCTAAAGTATCTATCAATAATGTAATATTACCTAATTCTTTTATTAAATTAGACATTCTTCTAGCTTCTTCTTTTCTATTTGCCACATTGCCGTCAAATAGATGTATATTTTCCTTAGGTATATCTATAAATTTTAAGAAATTATCTTCTAAATATTTTTGTGATATATTAGAGTCAATATATTCTCCTGATGAAACTATATGAATATTTTTGAAAGATACTATATTATCATTGTAGAAAGATAATAATTTTTGATAATATGATTTATTGACATATCTTAAAGGAAAAGATAATACAAAAGGCTTATCAGTATCCGAATAGTCCAATATGCATTTTACTGTATAATAAGCAGCCCATTCATAAACGCTTTCATTTGTAATAATGATTCTCATATCTATTCTCCTTATTATTTTATGTTTTTATCTATTTTCATAAACACCGTTTGACTTGATAATCTTAAAGAAGATTCATAGTCAGCTATTACAGTAACATCTCTATGCTTTTGAAGCTTGCTTAATGGAGAAGAATTACTTATACCATATTCTAAGCAGTCTCTCAAAGAGCATGAATTATTTATTCCAGATGATGTTAATAAAACTGTTTCAACCATATCTATAAAACCCATTCCCATACTAAATACTGTTGTAGGAACTTTATTTTCATCATCAAATTTATGTTTTATTTCATTTATAGAATGCTCGCTTAAAGTTTTTATTCTAAACAATGAAGATAAAGATGACATTCTTTCATTTCCTGCAGAAGTAGAGTCAGCTGTAAGCGAATACCATATAACATCAAATCGGCCTATTTTTTTAATAATATCCAATTGTCTGTCCATTTGAGATTCATCGCCTTTTCCGTCAAATAAAAATACATTTTCTTCAGGTATATCAATTTTTGAAATCAAATTATCTTTTAGAAAATATGCTTTACTATTTTTATCTGTTGCAGATAGACCTATATATTCTGATTGCTGAAATATAAATATATTTTTGAAATTAATTTTATAATTTTTTATATTTTCTATTATCTCTTTATAAATATCTTTTGTATCATCCTGACTCGAAACAGAAATATAAAGCTTTTCTTTTCTTTCTTGTTTTTTTTCCAAAAAATTAAGAATATGCTTTGCTGTGAATACTGTATAATCTTTATATGAATCAGCTATATATATATTCATTAATAAGTCCTTTAAGTAATTAAAATTAATCTGATCTTATTATAACATTTTCCCTATTTTCTGTATATACTATACTGTTTATTTTACTTTCATTATTTTGTGAGTTTTTATAGTTTTCTATATTTATATTGTACTTTTTATATCCTGATGTAAAATTTATATTTGTATATGTAAAATTATTTACAATTATATTTGGGTTTATAATATTTCTTCTCATTTGAACTGGGACATTGTTTTTAGGTATTGTAGTTACTATTATCCAAGGCTCGAATTTTTTTATTTTTTCTTTTGTAGCAGCTTCTGCTGTATATATTATATTTTGACCTATATTTGTCTGTACTACATTATATTCCAATTCATCTGATGAGAATACCTGTATATATGTAGATGAAAAAGTTCCTTCTATGACAAATCTATTTTGAGCATTATCAAATATTATTGGAAGCTTTGAATTTATATTCCATTTGTATTTATATCCATATTCATGATATTCTTTAGTTATATCTGGTAAAGCCTCTATATCTTCTTTTATTACTAAAATATTAGGTTTTAAATAGTAAAATCTTCTATCATAATTTTTTAAATTAATGCTGTATGTATATTTTTGATTTGCTTTGGCATGTACATAAAACATTTTATAATAATTTGTTATATTTTTTATATAAGAGTAGCTTCCCATATTCTCTTCTATTTTATAGTCATCTACTATTATACCATTATGAAAATCAGCATTTTTAAATAATTCATAGTTATTTGAATCAAAATTATATCCTAATTCATCTATTATAGAATCTCCGTAATTATAATATACGAAACTCATTCTATCATTATGATTAAGTCCGAAAGAGTCATCTGCATTTCTTCCTTTAGCATATACAGCAAAATAAGGTTCATTTAAAGCCTTTATATTTTCATTATAAATAGCAGTTTGTGTTTTCTTAAAAAGAGAAGTTTCAAATTGGAAATTAGGATTTAAAGTAACATTATCTCTAAGATAATAATTATTCCACATTAAAGCATATGGAAGATATTTTAAATCTGCAGCTTCACTTTGAGCAAATACAGCATAGCTTTTATATAATGGATTTGCATACATTTTACTTAAAAGTTCCATAACAGCATTTCTAGCACCTGTATCAAATCTCAATTTGCTTCTATTATAAATGGCTGTATATCCTATAGGCAAAGTGTATCCTGATGGATATCCCACTATTGATAAATATTTTCCTATATTAGCGAAAGATGGTAAAGAGAATGCATCAAATATTCCTACATTTCTTAATGATAAAGCATAATTTAATATAGGAAGTATGGTATCAAATGCCTCGCTTATAGATGATTTGAAGCTTCCGTCATTTTCAAACATAGAAAATATCATTCCATTAATATAATTCATTGAAAAATAATGCCAATTTCTTATTTGATCTTGATTTACATTTTCATTTAGCATATTAATAGATATTAGACCTAATGTTGTAATGTATTTTATTGTATCTTTTTTTCTTTTTTTATAAGGATTTTCTGTTATATAATTATAAAGAATTTCTCCGTATTTTATAAACTGCTGTTTCATCAAAACAATTTCTTCAGGTGTAAAATAATTATACATTAAATCAAATGGCATAATAAGAGAATTAGCCAATATATTAACAGCATCTACAACATTATAATTTTCTATATTATTTTCATCTAAATTTATTATATCTCTCACCATCTGCTTAATTTCATATTTCAATAAATTATTATTAGGTTCAAATGCTGCTTTTAATGACATAAGCATAGCATGCGAAGGTAAATTTTCAAAATACAATTTATTAGTATCATCAGTTGAAGAATAAGATATATTATTTACAGACCATTTTCCTGTGTTTTGTGCTGTATATGATTTAAATGCATTTATATTTCTTAAAAGTACAGAAGGCTGAAGTCTATTTCCTCTATATAATAAATTATATAAAACTTCAAAAGTCTGTTTATCTATAAGTACAAAAGGTCTAGGCATATTAAAGGTTTTATTTGTTATTGGTATAATTTTTGTACTGCTATCATCTATGAAGAAATGATAAATTCTTCTTAAATTTGTATCTCCATTTTCATCAAATGCTATATACCATTTTCCATTATCTAATGTATTTACCATAGAGAAAAATCTGTTATTTCTTAATGTATATTCATATCTTGTTGTAAATGAAAGTTCTTTTGATATTGATATTCTAGTAAGAGTAGTTCTTTTATTAATCATAATAAAAGGAGGATTACTTTTAGCTATATGTCCGCTTTCAGGAAGTATTAATGCTATATTTTCTCTTGATTTTCTTTTATCATCATATTCTGATAATGCAATTTTTACTTTATCTTTTGTATCAATATTACCTATAGTTTCTATACTCACTGATAATTTATCTAATTTATCTCTTTCTAAAGGAGGATTAAAATTAGTTGCATATAATGTAAGGCTTATATTTCTATTTACCAATGGATTTTCTATATAGAATATTTTTTTTGTATTATTTTCTTCAACTTCTATATTTAATTTTATAGGTATATTATCAGAATCTATATTATATGTTAATGACATTCCATCTTTTATTTTTACAGTTTTTCCAAATTTTAAATTAATAAATTTTGGATATTGTTTATTATATTCAGGATATGTGATGGTATAAGAATTATCTTTTTTATCATAAATAGCTTCTATTTCCATATTAACTATTCTTTTTTCTGAGCATGATAAAATAAATATTATCAACAATGCGGGTATAATTCTTATAATTTTTTTCATTTTTATTCTTTATCCTATTCCATTCTAACTCTATGCAAGCCTCTTAAATAATAAGTGATATCTTGTATATTTTTATCTATCATTTGTTTATATTCATCAGGTATATTCTGATCTCTTATAAGCTTAAACATTTCAAGCCCTTCCTGTAAATTTCCAAATAAGCTTATTCTAGCAGCATTTCTTAATATTCTTTTATATTTAGAATAATAAGTATTTTCAGGCATATTATCAAAACCATAAGTAATTACAAGTTTTTTCTCATAATCATCTATATCATCTAAAAGCTTCATTCTCATAGTAGGAGTTTCGCTTGCAGGTTTCAATTGGCTTTCAGGTTTAGCTAATTTAGCACTTTCTTTAGGTGCTTCAACTTTTACTGTTATATTAGGCTGCTGTGCCTGAGGAGCCTGTCCTATTTGCTGAGTAGAATCAGGGGAAGACACTATAGTTTGTCCGCCAGCTGGAGGAGTATATCCTTCATTAATTTCTACACGGCTGTTTTCTATTTTATCTATTATAGTGAAAGGTCTTTTACTTAAATTTTCATCTTTAGTACTATCTGAATCTTCTAATCTGTTTTCTACAAGATTTTCTAATTCTTCAGAAGCTTTATTTAATCTGTCTTCTCCTTCAGATAAAACTGATACAGTTTCAGCTTCAGCCTCTTCTCTCTCTTTTTCTTTCTGTTCTCTATAATCGTCCATAGCAGCACATAATAAAGTAGCAAGCTTTGTAATGCCTTCTTCTGTTTTGGCATTCATATCTGATAGGAAATTACCGCTTGATTCTGCTTCATCATCATCATCTGCCGTTACATAGCTTTTTTTCATTGTAGATGCTATATCTTTGGCTGAGCTTTTTATATCTCCTCTTATTTCTTTAAGTTTTTCTTCTTCTTTTTTTAATAATTCTCTTTTTCTATCTAAAGCTTTTGATTCTTTTTCTATCTGCTTTAATATTCTTAAATTTTCTTTATATTGTTCTTTATCTTCTTTTGAAAGTTTATTTGTATTCTTTTTGGCATTTTTTAAATCTGCTACAGCTTCTCTTAATTTTGACTTTAATTCTTTCTTTTCCTGTTCAGATTCTAATAATTGCTCTTTTAATGCTTTGATTTCTTTTAAGGCTTCTTTATCTGTTTTGGCAGTTTTTGAAGTTATTTCACTTTTTGATTTTAAAGCTTCTTTTGCTTTTTGTTTTAATTCTTCATTTTTTAATTCTATTTTTCTCTTTTCTTCTTCTAATTTTTGATTGGTTTTTTCTAATTTTTCCAATCTTTTTTGAAGTTTATTTATTTCAGCATTATTGCTTTGTGTTCTGGCTGGTATTGATTTTTTTGATTCTAAATCTTCAATTATTTTTTTATATTTATCTTCTATTTTCTTTTTTTGTATATCTACTACTTTCTTATATTTTTTATTAAGTTCAGCTATTTTTTCTTCAGACTGCTGTAATTTTAATTTTAATTCTTCAGATAATTCTTTATAAGAAATTCTTCCTGTAGTTTTTTCTTCTGCAGTTTTTTTAGTAGTTTGTTTTTTAGTATCTGTTTTTTTCACAGCCATATAAAGTACCTGCCATTATATTATAATCCTTATTAGTATTAACGGAAAAAAATAAAATTTACTAATAAAAATATTTTTTTTATTTACATAATAACATATTCTTATAATAATTTTAATATAAAATTGCTTCTTTTTTACTTGAAAAATATTTCATAAATGATATAATTTTCAGCAATCAAATTACATTAACTTTTATTTTAAGGAAAATATATATGAACGCTTTACTAACTTTAGGAATTGTAGTTTATTCCATTATATGTGTATTATTAATTTTAATAATTATCATACAAGGCGGTAAAGCAGAAGGTTTATTTTCAAGTGCTCAGGCTAATGTTTTGGGAAGCCAAAGAGGAAATGCTTTAAGTAAGGCTACTACATTTCTTTCTACTATATTTGTAGTGGGAGCTTTACTTATATCTGTTGCTATAAGCACTCAAAAAACTGCTTTTGAAAATGTTACTAATACTCCTGCCAACAATACTACAGCAGCACCTGCTCAAGATCAAACTCCATTGACAGCACCAACTAATACTATTAATAATGTTATAGAAAATACTAATATGATTTCTAATCAATAATATATTATTCACTTAGTAATTTTTCTATATTTTTTAATTTTCTTTCTCTAGCATAATATAGAGCATCATTGCCGTTTTTATCTTTAATAGTTTTATCGGCTCCATGTGCTAGTAAAAGCTTTACAATTTCTACATAATTAATACTGTCATTTCCAAGTATAACAACTTCTAATAGGGCAGTCCAAGATAAATGATTAATATGATTCACATCTATATCAGTATTCTCAAGCAGAAATTTTACTGTTCCAAGATGACCTTTTTCGCAAGCAGGTATTAATGCATTTCCGCCAAAAATATTTAATACATTTCTAGTATCAGCTTTTTTATAAGTAAGTTTTACTATATCTATTAAACCTCTTGCCCCTGCATATAGAAATGGAGAGTTTAATTTTTCATCTTGTATATTGACATCAGCATCATTATCAATTAAAAGTTTAACCATTTTTACATCATTTTTATATGTTGCTATCATTAATGGAGTTCTTCTTCTTTCATCTTGTAAATTTACATTGACTCCTCTATCTATATATTCTTTTACTGATTTTATATCTCCGCTATGTACAGCAGAAAAGAAATCAGCTCTCATATCTGCAAATAGTATTGTATTTGTATATAGTAATATTATAAATGAATGGAATAATAATAATTTCATAATTGCTCCTTATTTTATACAATATAATCAATTTTTTTATTTTATTCAATAGCAGAATTTTTAAAAATTTATAACAAATTCCATTTATATTAGTTTTAATATATATAAATAATTATTTTATTTACTATATTTTTATATTGTAAAAAAGCTTATTTTTGTTATATTTTTAATAATGGAATTTTTAAATTATCCGAATAATTATTAAAGAATATAATAGTAATTTAGGATTTGAATGTGCGTTATATAGCTTTTTTTATAGCGTTTATTTTATATTTTACAGTTAATCTAAGTGCGGCTGTTTACAATGTTTTTTCAAATACAAATAATATTTATTATAGTACATTAAATGATATTACTAATAGTTTTGTATTAAATAATAATGATACTGTAACTAAAGATTCATTACCAGAAATACCTTTGATGTTTGAAAGATCAGTTTTAGGAGCCACTGGTTTGCATGGGGTTACATATAGTCCTGATGTAAAAAATATAGACGGAGCCAATGGAGGAAATGCAATACTTCTTCCTAATATTAAATCTTATGTAAAAATAGACCATTATATAAATAATGATTCAGAATATTTTTATAATACAATGACAAGTTTTACATTAGAGTTTTATTTAAATCCTTATAGGGTAAGAATGAACTCTCAAGTTTTATCAAAAATGGCTATATATAATGATAATGGTGTTACAAAATATTCTGGTATAAGAGCAAATATTATTAATGGCAGATTAGTTTGGCAATTTAATAATTTATTTTCATATAATGGAGTATATACAAATATCACTTTATCAGAAGGAGAATATTTAAAGGAAAATGAATGGAGACATCATAGTGTTAGTTTTGATGCTTCTACAGGAAAATTGGTAAAATATATAGACGGACTAGAAGAACAGGTAATATATTTGACAAGTACAGGAGATGCTACTGGTTCTCCTTATATTATAGAATTTGATAATATAAAATTAGATCCTTTATATTTAGGACAGGGATTTATTGGTGCAATAGATGCTTTCTATTTCACACCTAGCTATAAGCAGAATTTTAATTTATATAAATATACCTCAAATGGGGAGATAATAAGTAAAGTTATAGATTTTGAAAATAAAAATACTTTTATAGATGCTATTAATTATATAGGCAGCTTTACTAATGGAAGTAATATAGATTTATATTATAGGACTTCAGATTATTATTTTTCTCCAGATGATAATAATATAGCTTGGGAGAGATTATCTGATACTACAAATATTATATCAAGCAGCAGTATTAGATATATTCAAATAAGAGCTGTATTAAATAGTAATGTTGATAGAAATATTACACCTATATTAAACAATGTTTCTATTGTTTATCATCATGCCAGAGCACCGCAAGTGCCTATTAATTTAACTGCTGTTTCAGTTAATAATAATTCAGTTATGTTAAAATGGGAAGGTTCTCATGAGAATATATCTGGTTATAAAATTTATTATGGTACTAAGTCTGGGGTTTATAATGAAGCTCAGCATGCCCCTATAAATGTAGGAAATCAAAATGAGTATGTAATAGAAGGACTTAATGCAGGTCAAGTTTATTACTTTACTATTACAGCTATAGGCGGTGAGGGTGGAAATACTGAAAGCGGTTTTTCTAAAGAAGTTTATGTTAGATTAGTTCATTAAAATAAAAGGAGTATTAAAGTGTCTACTAATACTAAAGCAATGAAATTAAGCAGTCTTGCTGAGGAATTGTTAAAAAAAGGAGTAAATGAAGAGGCTGTTGAAGCTTTGAAAAGAAGTATGAGATTAAGTACTTCTGATGATATGAAATCATATTTGCAAGTTGCAGTTTCTCTATATGATAGAGGCGATTATGAACATGCTAAAATATTTTTAAACACCTTTTTAGAGTATTGGATGGCAGCTGAGGCATATTTCCTTTTGGGAGCTATTGCAAAAAAAGAATATAAACTTGAAGAGGCTTTTGAGCTTTATAGAAAGGGTATTACATTATATACTTCTTCTTCTAATCTTGATCCTTATTATGAATTTTTATCATTATGTACTCTTCTTAAAGAAGAAGATAAAGGATTAGAGGCTGCTAAAAATGTACTTAAAATAAATAATAAAGATAGAGTTGCTTTAGTTTATATGGCTAATTATTTCTTTAGAAATGGACTTTATAAAGAGGCTATGAATTTTTATAAAATATTAGTAGACAATAAATTAGCTGATCATAATGATTATCATTATTATGGTGTTTGTCTTCATGAAATAAAAGATTATAAAAAGGCTGAAAATATGTATTTGCAGGCTTTGGCTATGTATCCTGCTGATACTCCTGAAGTACTTGCTCTCAAAAATCTTAGAAGTAAAAGCTTAAGAGATAATTATCCTAATGTAGAAGAGAGTAAGGCTAAATATACTAAAAAAATAAAAGAAAATCCTGAATCCAGCGATTATTTCCATTTAGGTAATCTTGAGTTCATAGATGGAAATTATGAAAAGGCTGCTGAATTCTATTCAAAAGCTAAAGAAGTATATGAAGATCAGGTTTATATTTCATAAAATATAAAAAATTATTATACACATATTATCATTTTATTTTTATAGTGTTTTACCTTGCTTGTTTCCATTAATATTCAAGTTAATTTTAAAATATAATTTTTTATTTTTATAATACAATAATTCTATTAAAGTTAAAATTCTTATTTTAATCTACACTATATTCTGCTTCACTATCTCCGCTTATAACAAATCTATATGGATTATTAGGCAGTATTTTTACCAAGTAATTATATAATAATGTAGAGCTTTGAAGTACATTATTATTAGTATTATAATAGAAATATTTAGGATAATCCAATACGTATTTATAATAAGGATTGCTTTTTGAACTTACTAATTCTCCTATTTTATTATTAACTTTCCATAGGAAATAAACTGATTTATCTGTAAAATAATTTGTTTGCGGATCATTTAATATATAAGAGAAAAAGTCTGATGATTTTAGATAATCATAATTTTTATATGAATTCATAGCTGATTTATAATTTTCAAATATATCAGACATTCCTTGTATATTATTAGTCATATATTTTAAATAACTCCATCCTATTATAGGTCCATAATATGTATCATATTTTACTAAAGCCCAATCCTCTCTTTCTCTTTCTCTGGAATTATATACATTTGTTTTATTGAGTACAGTTACAAAATCATAATTATATAATTTATAAAGTTCTTTTTCTGTATTATTATTAAGAGCTGGTATTCTATCTCTTATTACGATTCCATTTCCTAATACATAATATTCTTCTTCAAATACGGGTTTTATATCATTTATTCTTTTTGTAACAGTTTTTATAGTATCCTGATAATTTTTATTTTCATTTGCTGTTAATGTAAATGGAAGGTCATCAGGGAAATATGATTTATTATTTAATATATTCTCTTGAAGCACACTTGTTCTATATCTGTCAGAGAATCTTCTTAGATATGTTATATTAGTAATAAATCTAGCCTTATCATTTTCATTTTCTATTTTACTAAATCTATGTCTTATACTAAAATAATAAGCAAAATCTTTCAAAGGAAATGCACTTTCTTCATCTTGCAGTATTCTATCAAATGTATATCCATTAAAAGAATATTGTCCGTCTTTTACAACGATTCCCATTTGATTATATATATTTTTTAAAGATGCATTTAAATTTGTAACAGCATCATCATTATTTTCCTCACCTTCAACTATACCTTCTGATAATAATTGAGTGTAGAATTGTTCTATATATGAAGGATCATTTTCCACCATATATATCAAAGCCTGTCCAAGTAAATAAGAAGCCTCGCTTTCATAATAGCTTGAAGGGTAGGTGAATAAAAATCTTGCTAAGGTTTCAAATCCTTCTTTATAATTTGATGATAGTATTTGATTTCTTCCTGTGATAAAAGTTGTTAATTCATTATATGGAGACTGAGCATTTTCTTCTTCTGTTTTAGGCAATATTTTTAAAAAACTTCCCAAAGGTCCATAATCATCAGTATTTTCTATAGTTTTTAATTTTTGATACTCATTTAATGAATTTGCCATTTTACAAGAGTTAAGAATTATAACTGATATTAATATAATTATACTAAATAATTTCTTATTCATAATTTACCTACACCTTTTATTTTTATATATTCACTTTTTTTATAAAACTATTTAAAATAGATTTAGAAAAATCATTATTGCATTTTACAATCATTTCATTTACTAAGTTTTCGCATTCTTCTATACTTACATTTCTAATTACATTTTTTATTTTTGCAATAGATGTTACAGACATAGAAAATTCTCTTATCCCAAGTCCAAGTAAAACAGGAGTGTACATAGGAACGCTAGCCATCTCTCCGCATAATGTTATAGGCTTATTGCTTTCATTAGCTATTTTTATTACTCTTTTTAATGTTCTTAAAATAGATATATCTATAGGATTATATAAATACATCAATTTTTCATTAGTTCTATCGCAAGCCATCATATACTGAACTAAATCATTAGAGCCTATTGATAAAAAATCGGCCTCTTTTACTATTAAGTCTACTATTTCAGCAGCTGAAGGAGTTTCTATCAAAGCTCCTAATTTTATATTTTCATTGAAATTCTGATTTTCTTTTTTTAATTCTTCTTTTACTTCTTCTATAAACTTTTTAGTTTCTATAAATTCCTCTAATGTGCTTATCATAGGAATCATTATTTCTATATTTCCATAATAGGAAGCTCTAAGCAATGCCTTTATTTGATCTTTAAATAACTCTTTATTTGATAAGCAGAATCTTATAGCACGCCAGCCCAAAAATGGATTATCCTCTTTAAAATCGAGTCCCAATGTTGGAGATATTTTATCACCTCCTATATCCAAGGTTCTTATTATCACTCTGCCTTTAATTTTAGAGGCTATATTCTTATATACTTTAAATTGAATCTCTTCTGTAGGAAACTCAGTAATTATTTCTTCATCTGAGAACATATATAAAAATTCTGTTCTATATAATCCTATTGAATCTATACCATATTTTAATAAGCTTTCAGTTTCTTCTGGTATATCAATATTAGCATTTATTTTTATTTTTATATTATCCTTTGTTACAGCATCTTCTTTAGCATCTGAAATATATTTTTCTTTTAATTTTTTTAAATTATCTGTAAGTATAGTATAATTATCAATATCTTTTTTGTTTGGATTCATTATTACTATATTGCTTCTACAGTCTATTATTATTTTTCTTCCATTTTTTATTTTGCTTGATATATCATTTATATTAAATATAATTGCTATGCCGAATGATTTTGCAAGTATCGCTGCATGAGAAGTGTATCCTCCGCTTTCTACTATAAATCCAGCAACTCCTATATTATTAAATTTCAATACATCACTTGGTGTTAATGTCTTTGCTATTACAATACAATCTTTTGGTACCTGAGAATAATCTCCAGAATTTGGCTGCACTAAATTTCTTATAAGTCTTGATTTTATATCTATAATATCGCTTGTTCTTTCTGAAAGCATTTTATTATTTATAGATGATAATTTTTCAAGATATCCAGATACTATTGTATCGTATATATGTTCTATATTAAATAATTTTTCTTTTACTTCTTCTTTTACTTGTTTTTCTATTACTTTATCTTGAAGCATTAATATATGAGTAGATAAAATATTTTTTATATTATTATCCACATGTTTTTGTAATAAATGTATTTCTTCTATAGATTTTTTTACAGCCTCATCAAATCTTTTATATTCTTCTTCTATATCATTTTCTTCTATTTTGTATATTGGAGTGCTTAATGATTGGGTATAAAAAAAAGAGCTGCCTATAGCTACATCATCTCCGACTCCATGTCCGTTTAATATCGTTCTTCTATCTGGCATGCATTCTCCGATATTATGTTAATTAATAGTAAAGATTATATTATAAATGTAAAAATTTTCAATAGTAAATTAATTGTAAATAGTATTATTTTTTATTACGGAATTATATTAGTAATATTTGATTATAATTTTACATTTTCAAGTTTTTATTATTGGTTAAAAAAAAGCTGACAATCGAGTTTTTCAATTATCAGCTATCATTTATCGTTTTTAATTATTTTTATTTTATATTTTCAAGCATTTCTACTACTATTTTCATAGAGTTTTGTGCAGATTTTACAACGAATTTTGGAAAATCAACAACAGCATCACTATCAGCTTTATCTGATAATGATCTTATAACAACAAAAGGTATCTTGTACATTAAAGCAGCATGAGCTACAGCAGCTCCTTCCATCTCTATAGCACCAGCTTTGAATTTGCTATGTATTTTTTTTACCTTTTCATTATCTCCTACAAACTGATCTCCTGTAGCTATAGTATCAATATATACTTTATTTTCTGTTATAACTTTTTGAGCAGATTCTTTTGCTAATTCTATCAAATAATTATCAGCAGGATAATAGTTTTTATCATACCCTTTAACTAATACAGTAAGCTCATCCCCATCTAAATCGCTAGTATCAAAATCATGTTCTATTAAATATTTTGATATTACAATATCAGATATATCATAATTAGGGTTTCCAGATCCAGCAACTCCTGTAAATATTATTTTATCTACATTAAATCTTTCTATAGCTATAGTAGTAGCAATGGCAGCATTAACCTTACCAATTCCAGATTTTAATAATACAATATTTTTACCGCATAATGTACCTTTATAATAAGTTATATTAGCTATTTCTATTTCTTCTATATTTTCAATCATACCTTTAAAATTAGTAATCTCTGAATCCATAGCACCTATTATTGCAATTCTTTTAATTTCAGACATAAAAAATAATCTCCTTAGAAGTAATTTAAAAAATAAATAATAGAAATTATTATATATTAAAAGTTAATTTTTATAAACTTTTTATTTTGATTTTTATATAAAAAAAGAGGGAATAAAATCCCTCTTTTGATGTTCTATAAAAAATAATTATTTACTAGCTAATTCATGAGCATAAGCCATTCTAAACATATCAGTTTCATTGAACTGTTTTGCTATAAATTGTATTCCTATAGGCATATTGTTTTTATCTAAACCAGCAGGAACGCTCATAGCAGGAAGTCCAACTAAATTGATATTAGAAGCATAACTATCAGCCAAGAAGCTTAAAGCACTATCAGTTTGGTCTCTAGTACCTAAAAGTCCTGCAGTTACAGGAGAAGTAGGGGATATAATAATATCTACATTTTTGAATGCATTATCAAAGTCCATTTGCATTAACTTTCTTACTTTCAAAGCATGCTGATAATGACTATAGAAGAATCTTTTACCAGTCATTAAAGTACCGAATAATATTCTAGCTCTAGTTTCAAAAGCAAGTCCGACACTTCTTGAAGTATAATAATATTCATCTAAATTGAAATCGCCTTTAGGATGATATCCATATCTTATACCATCATATCTTCCCATATTAGAAGCTACTTCAACAGCCATAACAGCAGTATAAACTCTTGAAGCATATTTAGCATTAGGAAGACTAATATCTACTATTTCAGCACCTTGATCTTTTAATCTTCCTATAGCGTCCATAACTTTTTCTTTTACATCATGTGCAATTAAGTCTGTATCATAATATTCTTTAGCAAGACCTATTTTCATACCCTTAATATTTCCGTCTAAATAAGAATTATAATCAGGTACAGGTATATTTAAAGTAGTTGATTCTTTAGGATCAAAACCAGCTATGATTTTAGTCATTAAAGCGGCATCTTGAACATCTTTAGTTAATGGTCCTACTTGGTCTAAACTACTTGCCATAGCAATACATCCGAGTCTAGGTACTCTTCCATAAGTAGGCTTAACTCCAACTATTCCGCAGAAAGAAGCAGGCTGCCTTATAGATCCTCCTGTATCGCTTCCTAAAGCACCGAAAGCAAAATCAGCAGCAACAGCAGCAGCAGATCCGCCTGAAGAACCTCCAGGAACATGAGCTCTATTTTTAGGGTTTCTAGTTACTCCGTAATTTGAAGTCTCTGTGGTACCTCCCATAGCAAACTCATCCATATTAGTTCTTCCTATTATAATAGCACCATTATCTATTAATCTCTGAACTGTAGGAGCTGTATAAGGAGCTTTATATCCTTCAAGCATTTTTGAAGAAGCTGTCATTAAATGATCTTTATAGCATAAATTATCTTTAATTGCTAGAGGAACACCAAGTAATGGCAAATCTTCTCCTTTATTAATTCTTTCCTGAGCTTTTTTTGCTTGTTCTAATGCTTCTTCTTTGAAAATTTCAAGATATGCATATATTTTATCATCTCTTTTATCGTCTTCTTCTATTTTTTTGATAATAGAATCAACTAATGTAGGAGCATCTATTTCTTTATTTTTTAATTTTTCTCTGATTTGAATTATGCTCAATTCATGTAACTCCATAGTAAAAAACCTCTCATATTAAACAAAAATATAATAAAAGTTATTAATTTTGCAATTATATCATATAAGTATGTTTTTTGCAAAAAATAAATATATTTTAGATTAAAAAATATTAATATTTGCTTTTTATTTTATTTATTGGAATTATTATATTATTGCAAAAAAAATAGAGAGCCTAAAATATAGACTCTCCATTTATTGAAATCAATTTAATTACTGGGCATTATCAGTAGCTTGAGTATTATTATCCTCAGCATTTTCATCTTTTGGAGGATTAATTTCAGGTGGTATTCCTACAGGAACATCAGCAAAATCGAAATAATTTTCATAATAAGAGTTTTGGAATCTGTTTGCTATAGGCTGCATTCTGAAATTATCTACATAAGAAGCAACGAAATTGATATTTTTTCCGCCATAAGTAGCATAATAAACAGCTAAAGAAGTATTAGCAGGTCTATTCATATAGTTACCATATCTCATAGAAGTGAAATCATCAAAAGTAGCATATTTACTGTTATGGAATCCGCCGTATTTCATATGGAATCCGCCTAAAGTTCTGCTGAATAAACCTCTAGACATTACATATCCAGGGTGAGCATATTCTTTACCTTCATTTCTAGATTTGTACTGTTCTAAAGTATAGTCTCCTTCATAAACAGCACTAACAGCAAATAATTTATCTTCATGGAAGAAGAATTTATAAGCCCATTTAGTTTGTTTTCCTGCTAAAGTAGCATCATCATTAATGTTATCAGCTCTAACAGTCATACATTTAAATTCATTAGTAACTATAAAGTTAAAATATAAAATACTTTCATCTCTTGTGAAAAGCTCTGAAACATCATTAGTAGTAAATTTTACATTTATCCAATTCATAGTATAAGGATTATACCATACTAAATCAGGATCTGGATATTTGCTTACATAAAATGTACCGCTTATAGGTTCAGCTGCAGCAGCAGAAAAATTAGAAGCCATTAATATCTCATTAACTTCATCTGGTGAAATTCCATAAGGAACCATATCATGAAACATATAAGGAATTGTTTCATAAGCAAAAGCAGAGATAGTTGTAGCTACAAATAAAAACATAACTAGTAATTTTCTCATTTGATTCTCCAAGATTTTTATTATTATCTATTATACTATATTGAAAAATTAAATCAAATACATTATGTTTACTTATTAATATTTTTTTGATATTTGATTAATTAATATACAATAATATAATAAATTATAGTAATAAATGGTAATTTTTTTATTATTTTATTTTTATTAATACAGATTTATTGACTTTTAAATGAAAATCTTGTATTATTTTTGAATTAAAATATATACTTCGCTTCTTTTGTATAAAAATATATATAGAAGCTTTGTCCAAGGAGTTAAAAAGATGAGAGAATACGAAATACTATTCGTAACAGAAATCAATGACGCTGTGCATCAAAATGCTAAAGATCATGTAAAAACAATACTTCAAAATTATCATGCCGAAATATTCAATGAAGCTGATTACGGCATTCATAATTTAAGTTATCCTATTCGTAAAGTTAATCAAGGTAAATTCTATTACTATCATTTCAGATGTGATGGAAATAATTTAGTTCATATTGAAAAAGAATTACGTTATGAACTTAGCATATTAAGATTTATAATAGTTCGTTTAGATGAAATAATTCAAAAAAATAAAAAAGAAGAAAATAAAGAAAATAATAGCGAAGAGGCTTAATATAGGGTTTTATTATGGCAACAGATTTTAATAGTGTAACTTTAATAGGAAGACTTACTGCAGATCCAGTTTCTAAATATTTACCTAGCGGAAATGCAGTTGTTGAGTTTTCTATAGCAAATAATTATTATGTAAGCACTAAAAATGCTACAGAAGTTAATTACTTTGAGGTAGTAGCTTTTGGTAAAATAGCTGAAACTGTAAGTAAATATCTTACAAAAGGAAAACAAGTTGCTATAATGGGTACTTTAAGACAGGAAAGATGGCAGGATAAAGATACAAATGCATCCAGATCCAGAGTGAGAATAATTATGCAGTCTATGCAAATGCTAGGAGGCTCTGGTACATCTGCAGGTATGGATACTACTTATTCACCTTCAGCTTCAAATAATAGCGGTGTTGATTTGGGCAGTTTTGAAGATGATGATGAAGTGCCATTTTGATATTAATTAATTTTAAAAATAGGAGACAAACAATGGATTTAGAAAATACAGAAAATCTTGAAAATAATAATACTAATAATGAAGAGGAAAATAAAGTTAAAGCTGATAAAAAAGCTCATTTCAATAAAGAAGTAAATGAAAAAGACGGAAGAAAAAAATTCTTCAAGAAAAAAGTATGCTACTTCTGCAAAAACAATATTGATGTATTAGATTATAAAGATATTAAATTATTAAAAAGATATGTTAAAGACAGTGGTAAAATTATACCTAAACGCTTAAATGGTACTTGTTCTAAACATCAAAGATTGGTTACTAAGGCTATTAAAAGAGCTAGAAATATAGCACTTTTACCTTATGAAACTAGATATTAATTTTTATAATACTTAAAATTATTAAGCCGTTATAATATAATTTATAGCGGCTTTTTTATTTAACTAAAATATAATATATAAGTTATATTATACAAACAAAATATATGATAAATATGATAAAAAAGAGGAACATCAATGAATATAAATCAATTTAAGTATTTTAAATATATTATAATTTTTATTTTTACTTTAGCATATGTTTCTTTTGCTCAGAATAATAATTTACTCAATTTAAACCAATTTGATTCTTTAAATAAAAATCCTGAAATAAATTTTACTTTAGAAACTAATGATAATAAATTAACAGTAAAATCAATTATACCAAATAATTATTATGCATATTTAGAGTCAAAAATAGCAAATAAAATATTATTCTTTGCTGATAATAAAGAAATAAATGTAACATATCCTGAAGGTGAAAAATATCATGATGATACTATAATAAAAGGGGAGCAAGAATTTATTCTAAATGATATTGATATAAATAAAATCAACTTGATAAAAGCAACTTATCAATTATGCTCAGCAAAAGATAATGTATGCTTACAGCCTCAAAGCAAAGTTATATACGGTGAAGAAATTGATATACCCAATAATGCAAATATTATAACAGATGAAAAACCAGAGAATGCTACTTCTATAGAAAACTATATAAAAGGAAGCAATAATATATTTATAACATTGATTTTAATATTTGCAGCGGGGCTTGCATCTGTACTTTTGCCTTGTACATATCCATTGCTTTCTATAACAGTATCTATTTTAGGCACAACAACAGACGATAAAAACAATAAAAAATCAAGCGTATTAGCTTCGCTTTTATTTGCATTAGGAGTAATCACAACTTACACTCTTTTAGGTGCTGTAGTTTCTGTGGCAGGATTTGCTTTTCATAAAACTATTCTATTTGGAAGTATTGGATATAATCCTATTGTTTTAACTATATTAGTATTATTATTTTTATACTTTACATTTTCAATGGCTGGATTTTATGAGATTAAAGCTCCTTCATTTTTACAGTCTGCAAAAACAAATGCATACGCTAAAAAAAATCAATCAATATTCCATAAATATATAATGGGGCTTCTTGCAGGAATAGTTGCTACTCCTTGTGCTGCTCCTATAATAGCGGTTATATTGGAAATAGGTTTTCTTAATCCTGTATTTGCTACTCTATATATGGCTGTTTATGCTTTGGGTTTCGCTTCTGTATTATTCATTCTTGGTACATTTGCTTCAATACTTACAAAAATGCCTAAGGCTGGAACTTGGATGGTATATGTTAAATATATTTTCACTTTCC
>CALXXQ010000077.1 GCA_944392715.1 uncultured Brachyspira sp. | reverse complement strand
CTCTGGTATAATTATTCCTAACTTTTCGGCAGCATTAGTATTAATACTTAATGTAGGAGTTTGCAAATATTCTATAGGCATAGATGCTGGTTTAGCTTCTCCTCTAAGTATTTTAGCAGCCTGTTTAGAAGTTAATTTACCTAATTCATAATGGCTTATACCATAAGTAGCAAGACCTCCTGATTTAAGCATATCAACCTCACCGCATATTACTGGTATTTTTGCAGGCTCTGTAACACTTATAACATTAGGCATTCCAGCTGCAAGCATATTATCTGTAGGTATATATATTGCTTCTGCCTTACCTATTATGCTTTGAACTACCTGCTGTATATCATTAGGATTTGTTATTGTAGCTTCCATATATGATATACCCATTTCATCTAATTTTCTTTTTGCCATATCTATTTGAAATTTTGAATTCTGCTCGCTTGAATTATACATAAGGGCAACTGTTTTTACATTAGGTACTAATTTTTTTAATAATTCCATCTGCTCATCTACAGGAGTTAAATTTGAAGTACCTGAAACATTTCCTCCAGGAGCCTCATTTTTCTCAACTAATTTTGCTGTTTCTGGGTCTGTAACTGCTGTAACCAATATAGGAATATCTTTTATCAAATTAGCTGCTGCCTGTGCTGCTGGGGTTGCTATTGCTAATATTAAATTGCTTTTATCGTTTAAGAATTTTTGTGCTATTGTAATGCAGTTAGCCTGTTCTCCCTGAGCATTTTGATAATCGAATTCTACATTCTTTCCCTCTTCATAGCCTTCTTCTTTCAATCCATCAACAAAACCTTTATAAGCCTGATCCAAAGCAGGATGCTCTACTAATTGTATAATACCTATTTTTATCATTTCAGAATTATTTATATTATTAGTTTCTCTTTTTGAACAGGAAAAAATTATAATTGAAAGTATAAATAATATAAAAATATATTTTTTCATAATAATCCCCTTTTATTATATTGTTTCTTTAATAAAAAAGCCCATATAAATATTATACAGGCTTTCAAATAATCAATAAATTATATATTATAAATCTGTTGGTATTCTAACACCTAATTTTTGTGCTGCATTAGTATTTATTTCCAATACTGGATTTTGAATATATTCTATAGGCATTTCAGCTGGTTTAGCTTCGCCTTTTAATATTTTTACTGCCTGATTAGCTGTCAATTTACCCAATTCATAATAATCTATACCGTAAGTAGCAAGTCCGCCTGCCTTAAGCATAGCAGCCTCTCCGCATATTACTGGTATTTTTGCTGGATCTGTGATAGCTATAACATTAGCCATACCTGCCGAAACCATATTATCAGTAGGTACATATATAGCATCTACTTTACCTATTAAGCTTTGAACTACCTGCTGCAAATCATTTGGATTTGTAATAGTGGCATCTACATAAGTTAAACCTACTTCATCAGCTTTTGCTTTTGCTATATCTATTTGGAATTTAGAATTTTGCTCGCTTGAACTGTATAAAAATGCGATGTTTCTAGCACTTGGTACAAGTTTTTTAAGTAAATCTATTTGTTCTTTTACTGGAGTTAAATCTGAAGTACCTGTAACATTTCCTCCTGGCATATTATTATCAGCAACTAATTTAGAATCTGCTGGGTCTGTAACTGCTGTAATTAATATTGGTATTTCTTTTGTAAAATTAGCTATTGTCTGTGCTGCTGGGGTTGCTATTGCTAATATTAAATTTACTCTGTCATTTACGAATTTTTGAGATATTGTAATACAGTTTGCCTGTTCTCCCTGAGCATTCTGATAATCTATTGTAATATTTTTTCCGTCCTCATAACCTGCTTCTTTCAATCCGTCTACAAAACCTTTATTAGCTTGATCTAATGCTGAATGTTCTACTAACTGAATTATTCCTATTTTTATATTTCCTGTATTTTCATTATTAGCAGAAGATGTATCTGTTTTTGAACATGATGCAATTGATAATATTGCAATTGATAAAGTAATAAATAACTTTTTCATCGCTATAGCTCCTTTATAAAAATTTCAAGCATAATTACTACTAATAGTATATAACACTGCTATGATAAAGTCAAACAAAATTTAAAATATATATTTATCATTATTGAATTTTATTGAAAATAATGTATTTTATGGTATCATCATTTAAAATTAAATTTATGAGGAATAAAAATTGATTAGACATTCTAGACCTACCATAAGAAAAAAAGATTTAGAATCTGCTTTAAAAGTAATGATTAGTGATAATTTAGCTACAGGCGATGTTATATATGAATTTGAAAGAAATTTTGCAAATTATTTTGGAAAAGGATTTACTGCAATATTTGTAAGCAGCGGAACTGCAGCATTAGAGCTTATATTAAGACATTTAAATATAGGTGAAGGTGATGAGGTAATAATGTCATCTTTTCTTAATGCTTCGCCTCTTCAGGTAGTTACAAATTTAAATGCTACTCCTGTACTTATAGATATAGATGAAGATAGTTTTCAAATATCTATGGATAATGTTATAGAGGCTATCAATGAAAAAACTAAAGCTATTATAGTTTCTCATATGTTTGGAAATTGTGCTTTGATAGATGAACTTGCTGATATTAAAGTACCTATTATAGAAGATGCTTCTCATAGTTTGGGAGGGAAATATAGAGATAATCCGCTTGGAAGCTTTGGAGATTTTGCTTACTTTTCTCTTTCTGCAACAAGAATGATAACTTCAGGCGGTGCAGGCGGAATGATACTCACTAAGAAAAAGGGAATGGATTCCATAAGAGACATAATACAATATGATAAAAAAGAAAATTTTATAAAAAGATTCAATTATTCTGCAACAGATTTGCAAGCTTCAATAGGGATAGAAGAATTAAAACATCTTGACAGAATGGTTGAAGTAAGAAGCGATATAGCATCATTTTATGATAATGCAATACTTGAAAGTAATTTAATGAAATTATCCACTCATGATAGTGAAAGTCCTTCCTATTATAGATATGTATGCATGCTTAATGGAAGCATGAATATATATGATGCTATAAAAATGTTTGAAAGACATAATGTGGAAGCTGCTAGACCTGTATTTAAACCGCTTCATCATTATCTTAATTTACCTAATGAAAATTATCCTAATACTGAGAATGCATATTTAAAAAGTATATCTTTGCCTATATATCCAACTTTACAGAAAAATGAGGCTGAACTTATATGCAAACTTATAAAGCAGATAAGATGATATATAATAACTATCATTCTTATTTTTGCTAATATTATGGGGAAATCCTATGGAAATATTTGAATATGATTTTATGCGTAAGGCTTTTTTAGTTGGTATTATGCTTGCTGTAATAATACCTTCAATAGGTGTTGTCGTTGTATTAAAAAGGCTTTCTATGATAGGAGATGCCATATCACATACTTCGCTTGCTGGCGTTACATTCGGATTAGTTTTTAATATAAATCCAATAGTAGCTTCTATTATATTTTGCATATTATCTGCATTATCAATAGAGTTCATAAGAAAAAAAATATCTAAATATGGTGAAATGTCTATATCTATTATAATGTCTTTATCTATAGGTGTTGCTGGTCTTCTTTCTGGATTTGTAGCAAACAATTCAAATTTTAATAGCTTCTTATTTGGAAGTATTGTTGCTATAAGCGATTTTGAATTAAAATTAGTAATATTAATAAGTTCTGTATCAATACTTATTTTCATCTTTTTATACAAAGAAATTTTTTATATAACATTCAATGAAAAACTAGCAAAGCTTTCAGGAGTTCCTGTAAATAGAATAAATTTTATTTTCACAATATTAACAGCAGTTACAGTATCAATATCAGCTAGAGCTGTTGGGGCTTTAATAGTATCATCAATGATGGTAGTACCTGTGGCATGTTCTATGCAATTGGCAAATAGTTATAAAAAAACTATAATTTATGCAATATTCTTTAATTTATTTTTCACAATCTTAGGTATATTCATATCTTATTATCAAGGTTTAAAGCCAGGGGCAACCATAGTTTTAATAAGTATTATAACTTTTATAATTATAATACTACTCAAATCTGTATTATCATCTAAAATAATGCAGCATAATAATTAAATTTTATTCTAATCCCCACCCTATAAATTTATAATCAACTCTAAAATATTGACTTATATTTCTTTTTTGTACTTTCTGTAATTGTAACACCCACCCTAAGCTTTATTTAAGTTTAAAATAATATTAACGCACGCAGAATAAAATTAAGAATATAAATTAATTAATAATATAATTTAAATTATATAAAAAAACTTGTACACCGTGCGTTGAATAAAATTCCAAATCTAATAAAAACTTGGGCGGGTGCTAAAAATTCTTGATAAGCAATAAATATAATTATGATGAAATTAATAAATTAAGCAGTAAATAATAAAGGGCGGGGAATTAATTGAAATAAAAAGGCTTAAATATTAATTATATTCAAGCCTTTTCATTAATTTCTAATTTATATTATTTATTGTGCTGCTCCAAAAGAAGGCAAATACCAAGTAATACCTGTAGTAGAAGCAAAATTAACAGGTATTCCTCCTTCATTATTTACTTCCATTTCAAAATACCATTCCAAATCTTCAACAGGAGTGATATAAAGCTCTGTATATGCAGACCAAGCCAAAGAATGAGTAAGTTTAGAACCTCTCATACCATCATCATAAATAGAATATCCTATACCAGGCTCCAAATAAAGAGAAACTATATCACTGCTTGCCTCTAAACCTAAAGTAGGAATTATAGATAAAATATAAGTTTCTCTATCAAGTAAATCTCCAACAGTTGTAGGAATAATGACACTATCAGATAATACTTCATAACTTCCAGTAGATTTTCCCTTAGCTCCCAAAGAAGTATCATAAGTTACTTTAATAAAAGGATAAAGAGTAGCATTTCCAACTGTAGCGCCAAAATATAATCTGAAATCAAATCCAAAAGATGATGCTGTGTATGTAGTTGATGCATCTTTAGCCTGATTAATACCATATTTTACTATTAATCTTATTTGATTAAGCAAATCTATTCCTGTATAGTATCTTATTTGCGGATCTAAACTAATACCTAAATATTTATAGTTATTAGCATTGTATAATGAATCAGTAACTGCAATCTGAACAGGAATTGCTATTCTCAAATTATTGGCCAAGGCATTGATAGCTAAAACAGGAGTATGAATATCTAATTTTTTATCTAAACCATTTTCGTCAGCAGCAGAATAAGTATAATTATATCCTAATCCTATACCTATTAAATCAGAAGTATAACCTATACCAGCAGAAACTGTTGCATCCAATTTGGCATTTCCTGAAGCAGTTAATATAGATCCCCAGTATTCAGTATTAGCTCTGAAACCAACTGTTCCTCTGACTTTGTCATTGCCCAATAGAAATCCCAATTGATCCATTCTTGCTCTAAATTGATTTCCATCTGTAAGAAAATCAATCCAATCATTATTATTACCGTACATACCAAAAATTAATGAATTTGTAATTGATAATACAGCAATTAATGTTAATAAAAACTTTTTCATAATTTTATCTCCTAAAAAATTATAAAAAATTGTATACTTTATAGAAAAAAAATCAAATTAATTTTATATAAATTAACAAGAGCAAATACTATCATCATGAGGATGCTTATGCTTATGTGAAAGCTCATCATATATTTGATTCTTATCAAGTTCTAATAATGAGCCTTCTTCAAAACAAAATATTCTATTGGATATATTATATATTCTTTCTAAATCATGCGTAACCATTATAATAGTGATATTTTTATCCCTATTTAAATCTTGAAGAATTTTATATATTAAATCTATAGTCTCTCTATCAACAGCATTTGTAGGCTCATCAAGCAAAAGTAAATCTGGATTAGATATTAAAGTTCTTGCTAAAAAAACTCTTTGAATCTGTCCGCCTGAAAGTTTTGATATCATTCTGTCTTTATATTTTTCCATTCCTAAAAGCTCAAGTACATTCATAACTTTTATACGATGATTCTTATTTGGAAATTTAAATAAACCTATATCCGAAAAATTATTAGACATCACTATCTCATAAACTGTAGCTGGAAAATTCAAAATTTTAGAATATGCATTCTGTTCTAAATATCCTATTTTTTTCCAATTTTTAAATTTACTAACATCATCTCCATATAATTTGATGCTTCCTCTATACTGGCTAATCTCTCCCAAAATAAGTCTTAATATAGTACTCTTACCAGCACCATTTGAACCTATTATAGAAACAAAATCTCCTTCATTAACATCAAAACTTATACATTTAAGTATATCATCTGAAGTATAACCAAAATGAACATTTTTGAACTCTACGGTATTATTCATATTTACTCATCATTTTAATTAAGCCCATTAGTTAAAGAAATAAGATTCTCTTCCATTACAGAAAAATAATCCTTTCCTGAATTTATGGCTTCTTCACTTAAAGACTCTATTGGATTTAATGTTAATATTTTTATACCTGTTTCTCTTGCAATAGAATCTACTAATTTAGAACTTGAAAAATCTTCATAGAATATAGCTTTTACATTATTGTCTTTTATAAAAGTTATAGTATCAGACATAGCTTTAGGATCTGCTTCATCTCTTGCAACAGCAACTTGATTCAATGAATATTCCTTACAAAAATGTCCGAATGCCGCATGAGTTACAACCAAATTAGTATTACTTATATTTGATAAATACTCTCTGAAATTTTTATCTAAATTATCTAATTTTTCAGCATAAAAATTATAATTAGAATCATAATATTCAGCATTATTAGTATCTATCTCTGATAATGAATTTTTTATATTCTCCATCTGCTTTTTAGCTTTAATAGGTGAAAGCCAAAAATGAGGGTCAGAACCTTTATCGTCTATATTGAATGAAGTTTCTAAACTATTTAATTCTTTTATACTATCCTTTACAGTATCAACCCAATGCTCCATTCCTCCGCCATTATATATAAAAAGGCTTGCTTTTGATAAATTAGCCATATCCTTTGAAGTTATCTCAAAATCATGAGGCTCTGCTCCAGTTTCAGTCATATTATATACATCTATTTTATCTCCGCCTATTTTCTTGGCAAAATCATATATTGGATATATGCTGGCATAAACTTGAATCTTATCTATAGAATCAGTATTACTTTTAGAAGCATTACTGCAGCTTATCAAAAATGATAATATAAAAATAGCTATTATAATTTTTTTCATTTATTTCACATCCTTATATTTAAATTATTTTATATATAGTTTACAATTATAATATGATAATTATCAAATTTCAATATATAATATAATGAACAAATTTATAATATATAAGAATACATTGTTAAATATATGAACTTTTTACCGAGAATATAACAATATTATAAATTATAAATTAGGATAATTATGAAATATATTGTACATATTTTGATAGCAGCATTGTTTATAATTTCTTGTTCTACAACAAAAGTAGCTCAAGTAGAAAAAAATAGTAATGATGGTTTAGCAGGAAGAAAATTTAAATTAGTTAGTATGTATCCTCAAATGAACATCACTATAGAATTTGGTGATGATACTATATCAGGATTTTCTGCAGTTAATAATTATTCGTCTCCGTATATTATTGACGGTGATATATTTAATATAATGTCAATATCCTTAACTAAAAAATATGGTACTAGTGAAAAAATTGCTGCTGAAATGGAATATCTTAATATGCTGCAAAATGCTACCTCTTATAAAATAGAAGGAAAACAGCTTACAATATATACTCTATTATCTAGTGATAACTTAATTTTTGAAGAAATTTAGATAATTTGTTAAAATGCATTTTAGGATATTTTAATGATAAGAAATTTTACTTTAATATTTTGTTCTATTATTATAATATTTACAAGCTCCTGTGCTTCATCAAAAAAATCAATAAATATATCCACAAGTACTTTAAATGGAAAAACTTTTCAGCTTAATAATATGTTTGAAGGGAGAGGCATTACCATATCATTTTATAATGAAGAGTTTTACGGATACAGCGGATTTAATACATATTTAGGAAAATACGAAATGAGAAGAGGAAATATGATAATATTCAAAGATATGGTAGTTACTAAAATGGGAGGAGCATCTGAAGCCGTTGAAGCAGAAAAACAATATATAGAATTATTAAATAAAGCTTCATCTATAGAATTAACTAGTAATACTCTCACTATAACAACATTAGATAATGAAGTTCTAATATTTAAAAGAATAAAATAATAATGAAAAATAAAAAAATAATATATTTAATATCAGGCATTATTATATTCATTGCTGCATGGTATCTTATAGCAGTAAAAATTAATTCTGAAATAGTATTTCCTAATATAACAGATATATTAAAAAAATTTATAGAAATAATATCAGAAAAATCATTCTATAAGGATTTGCTATCAAGTTTGCTTAGAGTGTTTATAACATTTATATTATCATTTTTATTAGCATTTATACTTGGAATATTATCAGGTATATCTATGCCTATAAGATATATATTAATACCAATAATAAATTTCATAAGAACAATACCAACTATACCATTGATATTAGTTGCTATAATATGGTTTAATAATAATACAGTACCTATATTTGTATCAATGCTTGTAATTTTTCCTATAATGTATGATTCTATAACTAACGGTATAATTAATGTAGACAAAAAATTAATAGAAATGTCATTATCATATAATGTATCTTTCAAAACTCAAATATTAAATCTATATATACCATATATAAAACCGTATATATTAACTGCTGCATCCCAATCTATGGGAATAACTTGGAAAAGTATATTGGCTGCTGAAATATTAGCATTGCCTGCTTTGGGAATAGGAACTAAATTATATGAATCGCATTTATATTTAGATAGTGTTGGTTTATTTGCCTATTGTTTAATTGCTATAATATTCAATGGTATATTTGAAATCATAATAAGGCTTAATCATGACAAATAATGATAATATATTCAGATTAGAAAATATAAATCTGTCATATAATGATTTAGTAATATTTAAAAATTTCAATATAGATTTTCATTTAAATAAAATAAATATAATATTAGGCGCATCAGGATCAGGAAAAACTTCTCTTTTAAATATAATATCGTCAAAAATAAATAAAGATGATAAAGCTTTTGTATATCAGGAGCCTAGATTATTAGAATTTTATAATGCATACAAAAATATAGAATATGTATTAAAAGATAAAATAAAAAATAAAGATGATATTGATAAAAAAATAAAAAATTCATTAGAAATAACAGGTCTAATAAAAAACATATATTCAAAACCAAATCAGCTTAGCGGAGGAATGAAGCAAAGATTATCATTAGCAAGAGCATTGGCATATGATTCAAGCTTTATACTAATGGATGAACCTTTGCAAGGCCAGGATATAAAAAGAAAAAAAGAACTTATTGATATAATAAAAGATATTCAATTAAAAACGAATAAAACTTTTTTCTATGTTACGCATGATGTATATGAAGCAGTTATGCTTGGAGATTATGTATATATATTATCAAATAAAAATAATTGCACACAATTAATATTTGAAACATATATTGAAAATAATAATATAGAAAATCATCAAGCAAAACTGACAAATATACTTATAAATAATTAATTATGCTGCTGATGTAGTTTTAAGCAAATAAACAACATAAGCTATATAAACAATTAAAAATATACAGCCCTTTACCTTTCCTAAACTCTTTCCTCTGGCAGTAAAAGCCAAAAGCAATAAACCAGCAAATACCATAATAGAAAAGTCTATTAAATAATTTTGAGTTTTACTTAATATAATACCTCCAAATTTAAATGAAGCTATAGAAGATATTCCAAGAACACCTCCTACATTGAATATATTACTTCCAACTATATTTCCTATAGATATATCAGCTTCTTTTTTAATGGCAGCTATTACACTTGTAACAAGCTCAGGTATGCTAGTTCCAACTGCAACAACTATGAAGCCTATTATATGTTCGCTTAGGAAATTTCTAAATATTCCTGTAACGCCTTTAATAAATATATCAGAACCAAATGCCAAAGCCAATATAGCAACTATTATTTTAAATATTGCTCTTCCTATAGAATGTGTTTTAGTAGATGATGATACTTCCTTTTCAAATGCCGCTAATTCATCTTTATCTTTTGATATTACAATATATAAATAATAAACATAGGCACCTAATAAAACAAGAAGTATTATACCCTCGATTATTGATATCTTATCTCCTGTTAAATTTTTAGTTTCCATATTAAAAAGCATAATGCATAAAGCAGCATACATTATAAACATAGAAATCATAGAAACATAATATGATTTCTTACCAGCTGACATATTCATAAATAAAGCAGATACGCCAAGCACAAAAACAACATTAAATATATTGCTTCCTATAACATTACCTACAGCAATGGCACTCTCCCCTCTTAAAGCTCCGAATAAACTTACAAAAAGCTCAGGCATAGATGTACCCATAGCAACAACTGTAAGACCTATAACTATAGGAGGTATCTTTAGTTTATTAGCAATCATAACGCTTCCGTCTACAATATATGTTCCTCCCAAATACAATAATAGTATTCCTGCTGCTGTGAAAACTACATTTAACAAAATATTTTCCATATGATGATACCATTCCTTTTTATTAATTATTCAGTTTTATTATTATCAACATTATTTTCATTAGTACTATTTACAGATTGATTACTTTCTGATTGATTACTTTCAGACTGAGTATTTTCTGAAGAAGAATTAATATTATGATTATTAGAATTATCTTCTATTTTATTCTTTTTGCTTAATGCTGATACTATAAATACTATTATACATATTAATAATATAATAATCACTAAAGCACTAGAAAGCCATAATGGAGAAAGAACCCATACCCAATTCCAGGCAACAGCATTAAATAATTTTAATATTACAAATATTATTCCTAAAAATGCAAAAAATATTACAGCTATATTCAATACAGAAAACTTATTTGCTTCTGGTGATTTATTAGCATTATTATCATTGTTTTGTTCATCTTTATTATCAGATGAGCTATCAGGCATTTTTTTATTTTTGAAAAATACTGAATCAAAAAATAAAGAGAGTATTATAAGAACAGCTTCTACAATTAATACCCCTAAAACTAAATACCAGCTTACATTAATTAATACTTTTGATAATTTTAATAATGATAAAATTATTATAAAAACAGGCAATAATCTTGAAGAAAAATTCAATAAATTTTTAATAAGATATAAAGTAGCCATAGTAAAAACATTTTTTATTTTTCCCATAAATATAAATCCCTATAAAATAATATACCATAATAATATATTATTTTTATTAAATTTGAATAACTATTTATAATATTTTTGAATAAAATAAAAAACATTATAGAAATTATTTGGATTTTCAAATAAAAAAGGTATGAGATAATATAAAATAATCTCATACCAAATTAGGGTTACTCTGATTTTACTTGTATAACGAATATCTTAAATGCTTCTTCTGCTTTCAATGAATGAGGTGCTTCTTTAGGAATTAGTACAGATTCTCCCAAAGATAATTCAAAAATATTTTCTTCTATTGTTATTTTTGCTTTTCCCTCTATAACTGTAACCAAAACATCTCCTGTACTTGTATGTGTAGGAATTTCTTTACCTTTATCAGCAGATATCACTTTCATTATTAAACTTTTTCTATCAACCAATGATAATGCTGATATATCTTTAATTTCTACTAAATCTTTTAAAGAAAATATCTTTTTATAATCTATATTATTAATATAATTTTCCAAACCATACTCCTTAATTTTTATATTATTTATTATATTAAATATAGATATAAAAATCTGTTGCCATAGCAACAAAAATAATATAAATTATTTCTTTAATTTTTTAGCTGCCTCTATAAATCCCACAAATAAAGGATGAGGATTAGTAATTCTTGATTTTAATTCTGGGTGAAATTGAACTCCTATCATAAAAGGATGATCTTTTATCTCTACAATTTCAACTAAATCAGCATTTTTCATACATCCTGTTACAATAAATCCTGCTTTTTCCATTATCTCTATATATTCATTATTGAATTCATATCTATGTCTATGTCTCTCACTTATAGTAGTTTTATCATATAGTTTATGGGCTAAACTTCCGCTTTTTATATCGCATTCAAAAGCACCAAGTCTCATAGTGCCGCCTTTTAATATGCTTTTTTTCTGCTCTTCCATAAGTGTAATGATAGGATTTTTAGCATTTTCTTTAACTTCTATAGTATTAGCATCTTCCAATTTTAATACATTTCTAGCAAACTCAACACTCATAAGCTGCATACCCAAACATATTCCTAAATAAGGTATTTTGTTTTCTCTAGCATATTTTATAGCCTGTATCTTTCCCTCTATTCCTCTCTCTCCAAATCCTCCAGGTATTATAATACCATGAATATCTTTAAAATACTCATTTATATTATCTTTATCTTCCAAATCCTCAGCAGAAATCCATTCTATATCAACATTAATATCATTATATATTCCTCCATGATTCAATGCCTCTATTAAAGATATATAAGCATCTTTCATAGATATATATTTTCCTACTATAGCTATTCTCACTCTTTCATTTTGTATAGCTATATTTTTTTGCCTGCATATTAAATCTGTCCAATTAGATAAATCTATTTTGGCAGTTTGCAATTTAAAATGCTTACATACCACATCAGAAAGCCCCTGAGCTTCAAGCATTAAAGGAACAGCATATATATTAGGCTCATCAAAATTTTCAAATACATTCTGTTTAGGAAGATTACAAAATAATGCTATCTTCGATTTATGAGATTCCTGTAAGTGTTTATTAGTTCTGCATACCAAAATATCAGGAATAATACCGCTTTGCATAAGTTCTTTTACACTATGCTGAGTAGGTTTAGTTTTAATTTCTTCAGATGAACTTATAAAAGGTATTAAAGTTACATGTATATATAAAACATTATCCTGACCCAATTCTGTTTTTACCTGTCTTATAGCTTCAATATATGGAAGGGACTCTATATCTCCTATAGTACCGCCTATTTCAGTTATTACTATATCAGTTTTTTTAGTATCGCTTTCTCTGTATATTCTTCTCTTTATTTCATTGGTAATATGAGGTATAACCTGAACAGTTTCACCTAAATATTTACCCTCTCTCTCCATATTTATAACATGCTGATATATTTTACCTGTTGTTACATTGCTGTATTTATTTAAGTTTTCATCTATAAATCTCTCATAATGCCCAATATCTAAATCAGTTTCAGCCCCATCATCCGTAACAAAAACTTCACCATGCTGAAATGGGCTCATAGTTCCAGGATCAACATTTATATAAGGATCAAATTTTTGTATAGTTACACTCAATCCCCTAGCCTTTAAAAGTCTTCCTAATGAAGATGCTGTTATTCCTTTTCCCAAACCAGATACAACTCCGCCTGTTACAAATATATATTTAGTATTCATATAATCCTCAATTATTTTTTTTATTTTTATTTATTATTATCAAACCTTTTAACATTATCATAAATTATTATTAAATCAAGCGAATTTTATTATTATGTTAATTTATTAATTTAGAATAATCATAAGCAATATTAGCAGCTACACGGCAATTATTATAAACTAACTCTTTATTAGCTTTAAGACTTTTATTTTCTGTTACACTATGAAGCTTAGCTAATATATAAGGAGTGACATCTTTTCCTGATATATTTTTATCTTTAGCTTCTTTTACAGTATCATCTATTATTTTATTAATATAATCTTTATCCATTTCATATTCTTCAGGTATAGGATTGCATACAACAATGCCGCCTTCTAAACCTAATGACCATTTTGTATTAAGTATATTAGCTATATCTTTTGTAGTATCTATTTTATAATCAACTTTATATCCGCTTTCTCTTGTATAGAATGCCGGGAAATTTTCTGTTTTATATCCAAGAACTGGTATTCCAAAAGTTTCAAGATATTCTATAGTAAGTCCTAAATCTAATATTGATTTTGCTCCTGCACATACAACAGCAACATTTGTTTTACTTAATTCCTGCAAATCTGCTGATATATCAAAAGTTTCCTGAGCATATCTATGAACTCCTCCGATTCCTCCTGTAGCAAATACTTTTATACCCGCTAAAGAAGCACCTATCATAGTAGTTGTTACAGTAGTAGCTCCGTCCTTTTTTAAAGCAAGCATAACAGGCAAATCTCTTCTGCTTGATTTTGATATATTTTTATTAGAACCCATATATTCAAGTTCTTCTTTACTTAAACCTACTTTTATTTTTCCTTTTATAATGGCAATAGTAGCAGGTACGGCATTATTTTCACGTATATTTTTTTCAGAGTTCAAAGCACTTTCTACATTTTCAGGATAAGGCATACCATGAGATATTATTGTACTTTCTAATGCCACAACAGCCTTTTTTTCATATAAAGCCTCTTTAACTTCTTCACTTATCTCTAAAAATTCTCCTAAATTATTCATAATTTATTCTCCAATATTTGAGTTTTATTTTAATTTTTCCTAAAAATATATTCTATTCTATTTCTTACTTTTTCAAAATTTATATCATCATTAACAGTATTTTCACTCTCCAAAGCAAACATAGCCATAACAGCAGCAAATTTCACTTTATAATCCAAATCATAATCATGAAATATAGAATATACAATTCCAGCCATAAAAGCATCTCCAGCCCCAGTAGCATTTATAATATTAACCTTAGGGGCTTTCAAATAATAAGGCTCATTAATATTATTATAAGTGCCATAACATATACCCAAAGCACCAAATGTTATATAAATTTCTTTAACACCTTTTTCTAAAAATATTTTTACAGCTTCCTTACCTTCTTCTATAGATCTTATATCTCTATCAAGCAGAAATGATGCTTCATTAGCATTCAGTTTTAAAGCATAAATATGATTTTCAAGCCCCTTTATATGCTCTGATTTCCTTATTGAAACAGCATCAGTAAGAAGTTTCTTATTTGGAAAATTATTTATAATATATCTGAACACATCTCTATTCATAACAGAATCTATAGTGATAAACTCAGCATTTTCTATAATATCTCTTATACTCTCTAAATATTCAATATTTATATTCTTATCTAAAGTATCCATATCAGACATAGCTATTTCCATATCCATATCATTATTCATAATAGCTATATATGAAGTAGTGCTTCCTTTTCTTACTATATAAGAAACATCAATACCCAATGACTTTATATTATTAAAAAGTATATCTCCGAAAATATCATTACCTATAGAAGTGATGAACTTTATATCTTTTAAACCTATATTAGATAAATTATTAATAATATTGCGTTCTACCCCTCCTGTACATACCTTTATTGTACCAGGATTTGATTCCTTCAGAAGTATTCTGCCTTTAGAAAAACCTTGTATATCTATATTAGAACCGCCGATAGATAATATATAATTTTTCATTCAATACCTTTCGCAATAATTTTATTATAAAACAAATTAATAATTATTTTGAAAAATGAAAATACAGTATAATATAAATTATTCTATCTTAATTTAAAATAGTCTATAGAATTTACTAATCTATTGGCCTCATTGAGCAGAGATTCAGATGCTGATCTAGCTTCTTCAACTAATGAAGCATTTTTTTCTATAGAAGCTTCCATATTAGATATAGCAATATTTACTTGTTCTACACCCTTATTTTCTTCTTGAGAGGCTATAGTTATCTTTTCCATAATCAAATAAGCCTTATCCATTTTCTGATTTATTTCATCAAAAATAGCTTTTGATTCTTGTACACTTTTACTAGCCAAATTTATTTTCTCATAACTATCAGTAATTAATGATGTAATATTTTTTACAGATTCCTGAGTATTCTGTGCTAAAGATCTAACCTCTGAAGCCACAACAGCAAATCCTCTGCCCTGTTCTCCTGCCCTAGCAGCCTCTACCGAAGCATTAAGAGCAAGTATATTAGTTTGAAAAGCAATACCCTCTATAAGCTTAGTGATATCCATTATTTTAGAGCTTGATTCGTTAACAGCATTCATTTTATCAACACTATCTTCTATAATGCTTCCTGCCTTTTCTATAGATAATTTAGCATCATTAACCATTTCCGAAGTAACTATAACATTTTCTGCTGTTTCTTTTATTGCACTAGCCATTTGATTCATAGAAGCCGCTGTCTCCTCCAAACTAGAGGCCTGCATTTCTGTTCTTGAAGATAAATCATTATTACCTCTTAATACTTCATTAGCAGCAGTAGAAACCTCTTCAGCTGAATGTTTTACAGTGGATACAATATTATTCAAATTATCTAATGTATTTTTGAATGATTTAGCTATTTGACCCCATTCATCATTTTTATTTAAAATTCTGTTACTTACTTTCCAAGATATATCGCCATTTGATACTTTTGTAATATCTGACGATAAATAATGTATAATATTAGTTACTTTTTTTCTTATTATTAAAGGAGTTAAAATACATATTATTAATATCATTAAAATATTTATAGATAAAATAATATTATTTATAAATATTGCATCTTTAAGTATTATTCTATCTGGAACTAATATTTTTATACCCCAATATTGTCCTGTTTCTAATTTCAAAGGTGCAAATGCATATACAACTTTCTCTTTCAAATGTTCATTATATGCCTCAAAAATTGTTACTTGACCAGAATTAATTTTTTCTATTATATTATAATTCTTGTATGAAGGATATGAATCATATAAAAAATTTCCTACATTATTTTGATTTTCAGAATCATAAAGCAATGTTCCTGTTTGATCAACTAATGCTGTTTCTACATTGTCAAAAGGCTTTACATTTTCCATCAAAGGATTTATAGAATCTATAAATATATCTACAGTAATAACACCTATAACTTTTCCTTCGCTTTTTATAGGCAATGCCCATGTATTCATTTTTACAACTTCTTTATTCGCTAATTCAAAATCATATATAGAAGTAATATAAATATTTCCTGTTTTTATTGGTTCTGTATAATAATCTGATGCTATTTCATCAGCCATCATAGGTCTGAAATCTATGGTATTATTTTCACCTCTTGAAACATAATATGTAAACTGACCTTTAGTGGGTGAATATTTTGGATCATTAATATAAGCGGAATCACTATCTAATATATTTGGTTCAAATACAAGCATAGATCCTCCAACTTTTTCTGGAAGAATTCTAAAAAAATTGTAAACTAAATTTCTGTAAAATTCTCTATCACGTTCCCCATTTAAAAACATATTTTCTACAGAATATTGAAGTCCTGTTATATGATATAATTCTTCCTGAACCAATGACTGCATTTTAGAAGCTTCGCTTTTAGCACTTTCTGATAATACTTTATATGATAATTTTCTTGTTATATTATTAACAAATGTAATGCTTAAAATGCTTGATATTATTATAAGTATAAGAAATGGAAATAGTATAACTAAACTAATTTTTATTTGTAAACTAACATTTTTTAACATATGTTCCCCTTAAAAGAATAAATAATCATTTTGAATAGTTATGTAAAAATAATAATATTACAAATTTAAGTATATACATTTTGAATGAGTTTGCAACTTTTTGAATTTTATTGAATTAATTCATCTCGACTCTATCTAAAATACTTCTTGCCAAAGATCTGGAATCTGCATTTTCTATATCGCTTGCTAAAGATATTCCATAAGTTATGCGGGTTACTTTTCCATTAAAACCATTATCTTTTAATGTTTTATATATATAGGATGCTGTTGTATCTGCTTCCAAAGATGCACTGAAAGCTATCATTATTTCTTCTATATTATTTTTCTTAACTCTCTCTACAAGCTCTCTTATTCTTATATCGCTTATTCCAATTCCTTTTATAGGTGCTATAAGTCCGCCTAATATATGATAAACTCCATTATATTCTTCAGTCTTTTCTATAGCAAGCATATCAGGATAGGACTCTACAATACATATTTTATTATGCTCTCTTTTATCATTGGCACATATATAGCAAATATCATTATCACTTAAACTATAACATTCTTTGCATAGTTTTATATCTCTATGCAAAGATAATAAAACTTCAGAAAATTCTTTTAAATATTCATCATCGCAGTCAAATAAGTATAAAGCAAGCCTCATAGCAGTTCTTGAACCTATGCCAGGAAGTCTTGATATAATTTGAGTAAGCTTATCTAAAGATTGTATATTATTCAAGAGTATTATTCCTTATCATCATCATTATTTTTATTCATATTATTCATCATATCATTCATTTTTGATATCATATCAGGAGTTATTGAATCTAAAGAAATATTTATTTTACCGTCCTTATATTCTACTGATGTCATTTTACTTATATCATTAAACATTTGATTCATATCTTTGAAATTCATATTGAATAAATTAGGCTGCTGTTTAAATTTATCTTTATTATTATTGTTATTATTATACTCCGCTTCATCTTCCTCTAATTTTTTTCTTAATTCAGATACCTTAGAAACAGCTTCATTTATGCTAGAGCTTATCATCTCCTCCAATAATTCTTTTTGATCCTTTGCTAAAAGACTTTCATCTATGTTAAAACTAATTATATTATATGATTTATCCATAGTTAAACATATTAAATTACCAGCAGAACTATATTTTATATTTTCACTCATAATACATTCTCCTTATTCTTTATTAATTATTATATAATATATATTCTTTTTAATAATTAATCAATAAAATACAAAGCTATATAAATTTGACTTTTTTTTATATAAATAATAATATATTTAATAGAAACTATATTAAGAATAAAAACAAAAATGGTTATGAAAAAAATTGTATTTGCAATACTGATAATCCAGTCAGTGCTATTTTCTCAGCAAGTGAGAAAAGAAATAAGCGAAAGATACGAAAAAGAAAATATTGCTGTTTTTGAAATAACAGATGCCTCAACAGAATATAGTAAAGATTTAGGCAAAAAAATGACAGCATTAATAGAGAATGCTCTATCTAAAATGAATAGATTTAATGTAGTAGATAGAAGAAATTTAGATAAATACTTAAAAGAAATGGAGCTTCAATTAACAGGAATAACAGATAAACAAGTAATTGAAGTAGGTAAAATATACGGATATTCTAAAGCTGTAACAGGAAGAATAGTATCAGCGAATGTTACCTCTGAATATAATGATGACGGCACTGTAAGTTTATATGCTAATGTAGAAATGGTGCTTCAAATAGCGGATGTAGAAACTACTAAAATAATGTATTCTTCAAAATTAGAAGGATCATCATATTATGGCACAAGCAGCTATCCTTCTACCTCTTTAAGAGAAAGCCTTTTAAATGAAGCATGTAATAACCTGGCATATAAAGTTGAAAATAAAATGAGAGATATATTCAAAATAGTTTTGAAAATATCAGATATACGTGATGGTAATGTATACTTACTTGCAGGAAGAAATCAGGGATTAGATAAAAAAACTAGATTTAAAGTTTATAGAAAAAATGAAGATATAATACTTTCTTCAGGAGATGTAATAAGCGGAGGATATAAATATAAAGGTTCTCTTAGAATAAAAGAACTTAAAGGCGATTATGCTATAGCAAAAATTTCAAGAGGAAATAATATACAAGTTGGAGATGTGGCAAGAGAAACTGTCATAGGAGATTTTGGTTTTGGAATATTTGTAAATTATGCATCTTATAATATTTCACCTTTTCAAAAATCATATCAAAGCGCTATAAAGCCTAATGAAGGACAAATGAAAATATCATTAAATAAAAATGAATATGCTTTAGGTATACATGCAAAAATGGGATATAACGGAATATTATTTTCTCCGAATTTGAGTGTAGGATTATTATTCGGAGATTTCTTCAAATCTAGTTATGCTGTTGATGCTAGATTTAATTTTGATATTAATATAAACTTATATCAAGAGGTTTTAAAATTTATAATAAGTCCGTATATTGGTTTAGGAGTATCTTTTACAACTATAGGTGAAATATACGGCGGAAATTATTATATTGATAATTTTACATATTTAAAAAATGGTTCTAAAATAGAATCAAGAGATATTATGTTTGGTATAGGAGCATTGGCTTCTTTACAATATAATGTAACTGATACTATAGGAATAAATTTAGGAGTAGGATACAGATTTTATACTAATCCTATTAATTTAGGTATTTACAATGATGGTAATGAAATTAGTTTACCAGAGCAGATTAAAACTGTTAATCTTACAGGATTGGAATTCACATTAGGAGCATTTTTCATATTCTAAAATGAAAGCAAAAATTATATTAATATTATTTATTATATCAAACACTTTTTTCGGTGCTTTTTATTTTTCTGATATAGCAAAAGAATACGGCACTAATGAAAATATAAATAAAGAAGAAAAAGAAATAATAGAAGAAAATGAAGAATTAAAATCAGAATATAATATAGATACTAATAGTGTGAATTCTTTTTTCAGTATGGAAGGAAATAATATTATAAATCAAAAAGGTATTGTAAGCTCTCCTGTAATACCAGAAGACCCATATAAAAGCAATCCTTTCAGATATACAGAAGTAACTTTTATTCTTACAGCATTCTTTTCATATACTTATGCTACATATTTAGTATTCGGATTAGATGCTATAGAAAATGGAAGTGTTGCTCCTTCAACTACAGGAAGAAACCGATATAAAAGCTTATGGATATCATCTATGCTTTTTGAAATAACTGCAGGATTATTCTGCGGAGCTGCAGTTGCATATGATAGTTATCAAAGGGTTTATGGCAAAAAGAAAAATGATGGATTTAGTTTTAATTTTATGCCTTTCTATGAACCTGTAAATAAAGATGCAGGATTTTTATTTTCTTTAAGTCATCCTCTATAGGAATATTATAATTTTTTAACTTCTTGAAGGAATTATCTTTTTCTTTTTTAATTTTGGAAGTAAATTTTTATTAATGAGAAGTATATATGATATAAAGCACATTGCTATCATAAATGCTAATATCAAAGCTCCCTTGATATTAATATAATTATCGCTTTCTTTAGTATTTATAGAAGCTGGTGCCGATGAAATATTTTTACTCTCTGCATCATCATTTTTTATGATTTTTATAATCTTTTCATTTTTTGTTTCATCTAAATAGCCGAATGTCTTAGCATAAGATAGAATATACTCTTTATCTGTTTTAAGCCTTTCTATATTGCTTGAAATTTGAATCTTTCTTCTATTGAGTTCTTCTACTCTCTTTCTTTTGTTTTCTATTATATCTCTTTTAGAATCTAATGTAAGAAATCCTTTAGAACTAAAAACAAATATATATACCATAAAAGCTATTCCAACTAATATGATACTATAGAATATTTTAGAACTGATTCTAACATTAAAATACATAAAAATTACCTTATCAAATATACAACTTATTATCGGAAGTAATTTTTTAAAATTAATACAGATATACAAAACCTATAAAATTAAAAACATATATTTATACAGTATTTTTTATATTTAAAACACTATATTTATCATTAATTTCCATATACCATAAGATATTAACTATATTTCTTAAAAAATTCTTATTATGACTTACTATAAGTAATGCACAATTAAAAGAAATTAAAGCTTCTTCTAAACGTTCTATAGAATCTATGTCAAGATGATTGGTAGGCTCATCTAATATTATAATATAAGGCTTTTTTATAACAGCCATACCAAGCATTATTTTACGAATTTCTCCAGGACTATGATTTAATGAATTAATTACCGATTTAGCATTGCTTCCAAGCCTATTTACAAAACTCATTAAAAAACCAAATGATTCATTATCCAATGATTTTATATTATTAAATATATTATTCCAAGTTTCTCTATCTATATCCTGAGGAATATAAACAATTTTTTCTTTATTATTATTATTATTATTATTATTATTATGCATTGCTTCTATAATATAATTCAATAAAGAAGTTTTGCCAACTCCATTTGCCCCTTCAATGCCTATTCTGCTGTCTTTATTTATTATAAGTTCAGGATTTTTTAATATAATATTATTTATTTTTGTTTCTCCAGCTTCTAAAAAAAATAAAAACTTTCCTCTATATTTCTCACCTGAAAATTCCATATTCATAATTTCTCTTTTTTTAGTATATAAACTCTCACTTTCAATAACACTTTTATTATATAAACTTTTTGCCTGCTTAGCCTTAGTTGCAAGTCTTGAATCTTTACCTGTAAGTCTCGCAGCATCTATTTTTCCCTTAGCATCATGATCTTTTTTATCTATATGCCTTTTACTTCCAGATTTACTTTTTTTGGCATCAGATTCATTTTGAAGTTTTTTATATCTATTTTCTAATAGTTTAGCTTTCTTCCTGCTTTCTTCATACAAACTTAAATTATAATTTTCTTCATTTTTTTCATTTTCTTTGCATTTCGTATAATTACCTATTCTAACTTTACAATTTCCATTTCTTATAAATATACATTTTTCTGCCAATTCATCAATAAAATCAATATCATGGCTAATAATTATGACAATACAATCAAGCCTTTTTATTACATCGATTAGTATATCCTTACATTCAATATCAATATGATTAGTAGGTTCATCTAATACTAATATGTCAGGATTGGAATATAAAGCAGAAGCTATTTGAAGTCTTTTTCTCTCTCCAAAACTAAGAGTATCAAATATATATAAATAACTATAATCTATTTTGAATATAGAAGTTAAATATCCTGAATATGAAATATCATCATAAAATAAATTTTCTGCATTCTTTGGTATAATGCTGCATTCCTGACTGCAGTAAATATTTATCATATTTTTATTTGAATATTCTATATTTCCAGAATTAGGTTTCAATATCCCTGTTATAAGTTTAGCTAATGTTGTTTTTCCGCATCCATTTTCACCGACTATAGCAGTGCAGGAATTATCTATATGAATAGAAACATCATTTAATATATTATCAGAGCTGTCATAAGAGAAAGAAACTTTATTTAATTTTACAAACATATTACCCCCCCATAAAAATAGAAATAAAGCAAATACTTTTTATTTGTTGGTTAATATATTTAATTACATATAAATATTATAATCTATACTAATAAAAGTCAATTAAATTAATAATTATTCAAATATAACTCTAGCTTTACTGTCAATATAATCTTCTAATATATTATTAAGCTCCTTAATTTTTGCTATCATAGCATCTCTCATATCATTACCAGTCATAACAATATCTTTTCCGCTTTCACCTATAGAATTTCCATTATTATCCTGATATCCGTCTCCTCCTAAAAATATAAAGCTTGATAATATAACTCTATAATCCTTACTCTCATTTATTTTTTCTCCATTTAAATAAGCCTCTAATAATTCTCCATCAGCATTATATTTTACTTCCATTCCTTTTGATAATTGTAAAAAAGCTCCAGCACCTCTTTTTTTTCCTGATATTTTAAGCATATCGATAATATTTTTTCCTGTTAATGTAACTATCACTACTTCATTATCAAATGGGAAAAATTCATTTTGTATATTTCCTAAAGTTATATCTCCCTTTTTTAATGGAGTTCTAAGACCGCCTGAATTCATAAATACAATATCAATATTATCATAAGAATCCATAACCAAATCGCAGGCAAAATTTCCTATAGCCATAGAATTAGATCTTATGCCATCATGAACCAAATCAATAGGCAAACTTCCTATTCTCACATTAAACTCTTTATCAACAGTACCCTTCATTTCATTAATAAAACTAAGCATCTCAGTATCCTGCTCTATTGTACTATCCATAGCAACAAGCTTATAATTAAAATTGCTCATCACACCATTATTAACATCTAAATTTATATTTCCTAAAAATCTTCCATAATATCCAGCCTGCACTATAGGAGTACCATTTACAAAATCAGCTTCTTTCAATTCTGTATGGCTATGCCCTCCTATTATTATATCAAATGTATTAGGCATAGACTTAGCGATTTCTTTATCCTTCTCATATCCGACATGACTTAATAATATTGTAATATCATTTGTTTTATTAAGAGGTATTTTTTTCATAAAGTCTTTAAGAGATTTTATATCATCTTCAAAAATTAATTCTTTTGCATATTTTGGATTATAAACAGAATCTGTAGTAGTTACACCAATAATAGCAATATTAAGTCCATTAACATTTGTAACTATATAAGGCAATGCATAATAACTATTATCCGATTTATTTTTTATATTGATTGAAATCGTTGGAAATTTTCTCTCTTTCATTATCTCAGTAAAATTATCAGCACCATAATCTATAAAATGATTTCCTACAGCAGCAGCATCTACTCCAATCATATTCATAATATCAACTTCATCTCTTCCCTGAAATACTGTAGAATATACGCTTCCTGTAATAGTATCTCCAGCATGTAAAACTAATACATTTTTATTTGTAGATTTTACCTGTTTTATATATGAAGCCCTTCTAGCTGCTCCGTACATATAATTTGTTTCTGGAGGATTTACATCTTTATTTATTATCTTTTCCTCTTCATCTCTGCCATGAGTATCATTCATATGTATTATAGTAAGAGAGCCTGTATTTCCTGTTTTATTAGAAACAGAACAAGAAATAGTAATAATAAATATTAATGCAATATAAAACATCTTCATCATATAAGTTCCTCCAGTAAATATTATAAAGCTTTATTATTAATATATAAAATTTATCATTCTTTTGTATCTTTTACAATACTATGAAAATAAATAATTTAACTTTATGTAATATTAACAGTTTTTATATTTTATAAAAAGCGGATTATAATATGGGAATAATAAAGAAAAATAATAAAAAAGAAAAAAATAATGACAATAAAGTAAAAAAAATTGAAATTTCAAAAGAAGAATTGGAATCAAAAGAAATACCATTACTTTTCAGCGTGGTAAATTTTTCTTCAAATATACCAATATCTATGTATACTGATACTATAGGAATAAAAACATCAGAATCAAGCTATAGAGGTGCAATGCATTCTGAAGTAAATAAAAATATCAGTGAAGAATACCTTTTAAACTCCAAAAAATCTTCTATAGATTTATCTACTATGCTTAATGTTACAGGATACTCTTCATTTCCTATAGATGCATCTTTAAGCAGCAGAATATCATTGGAAGAAGAAATACATAAAAAAGGAAATGCTGTAAAACTTCCGCCTTATAAAAATCTTAATGCTCCTATAGGCTCTGTAATAAGATCAAGAAGAAGCAGAAGAGATTTTAAAGGCAAAGCTTTAACATTAAATGACTTATCAACTTTGCTTTATTATGGAGACGGTATTTCTGGAGATTTTGATTTTAAATTAAATAAAGAAGAATACGGTACAATAACTTTTGGAAATAAGTATATATCAAAGTTAAGAACAGCTCCATCTGGAGGAGGACTTTATCCTATATATCTTTATATTGCAGCACTTAATATAAATAATCTTGAAAAAGGAATATACAAATATATGCCTTTTACTCATTCGCTTGAAAAAATAAAAATATTTAATGATGAAGATTTAGAGAATTATTATAAAGATAATAATTTCGGCAGTGAGATAGATTTAAGAAAAACTGCTTTATCTATTTATTATGTTTATAGTATATATGAAAACTCAAGAAAATATGGGGATATGGGTTTACAATTTGCTTTAATAGAAATTGGAGAAATAGCAGAAAATATACAGCTTGCTGCAGCTTCCGATGGTATTATGGCATGCGATATAGGAGGATTCAATAAAGTGAAATCTGAAGAGATTCTCAATATTGATGGGCTTACAAATCATGTTTTGCATTTGACTTTACTTTCAAAATAATAAAATAATAAATAATTGGATTACTATAATGAATAAAAAAAATATTAAACTTTATGATAATGTTTCAATTTTCTTTAATTCTGATGATGAAATTAGATTTAGAAAAGGTATATGGAATTTTGAAGAGGCTGCTTTGGGTCTTAATGATTTAGATGATAGTATGAAAGAAGCATTAATATTTTTATCTAAAGAGCTTTTTGATGATAAACATATAGTTTTTGATGATATAGTAAAAAAATTCTCACTTAATGAACAAAATACAAATCTTCTTAATGATATTATTTCATCTTTAGTAGGAAACAGATTTTTAGAATATGATGAAAATAATATGCTTAATATGGTTTATGAACTTATAGGCGAGTATTTTTATGATATACCTGATGAAAGCAAAGTTAAGAAAAATAAAATAATGTTTATAACAGATAATAAAAGATTAAAAGATTATGCTAAATTAGTATCAGAAGATATGTATATGAATATTGATATGATGGATAATGACAGCATAAAAAAAATAGAAAAAGCAAATCTTACAGATACTACGGATGCAATAGAAACTATTGAAAAACAAAAAGAGTTATTAAAACTATTTGATAATATATCTTGTATTGTTGTAAGTATTGAAAAACCTAGACTTAATTTACTTAGAAATATTAATAGGCTTTTGCTTGATAAATCTATTCCTATAATTATATCTATATTAGACGGTCCATTTTTAAATATTACTACAATAAAAGGAAAAGAAACGGGATGTTATGAATGTTTTGAAAATAGAGTAATTGCTAGAAATGAAAGCTTGTCAGTTTATAATAAATTTGTAAAACAAACTATGAATTTAAAAATGAATAATAAAAAAACATATATAACTCCTATACTTCAGAGTTTCACCTCACTTGCTTTATATGAAGCATTTTTATTTGCCACTATAGGTAAATGCAAACTTGCTGGAAGAGTTATAAATATTTATATACCTTCTATAGAGATTCAAATTCAGGATTTACTCAGAGTACCATTCTGTCCTGCATGCGGTCATATAAGTAAGGCTAAATATAATGAAATGTATACTTCATCAAAGGAAATAATAGAAAAATTTTCAAGCAAAGTTATAGTAAAATAATTAATAAATTATTTTGCTTTATTTATTAAATAATGTAAAATGGAAAATATATGATTAAATACTACCCAAGCCATAAAAATATTTTAAATAAATATAATGATATTTGCGGACATCAAACAGGAATTTTGGATTCTCTTATTATAATGCAGGCTAATTCTGTGATTGCTGAAAATATGAATACATGCACTGCTATGCTGCCTAATTATCATAAAATATTATTAGGAGATAATGCTGAAGTAAATTATCATCTTTCAGGATACGGAATATATAGAGATGAAGCTATTATAAGATTATTAGGAGAAGGTATTGAAAGATATGCTTTATTTACTTCAAATTTATATTTTGAAGAAAAATTAAAATATACTTCTTATAATAAATTAAAAGAAAAATATCCTGATAATGTTATACCTTTTGAGTATATAAAAATATATAGCGATGATGACTGCCAAAAATTGAATAGTCTTGGAATATTAGAAAATATTAATGAAGATGATGTATTATCTTGGGTGCTTCTTCCTTCTTTATTTGATAGAGAAAAAGAATATTATATACCAGCACAGAATTTCTTTCTATCGCATATAATTAGAAGAGATAAAAAAGAAAAAATATTTATAAGCGGATTTTCAAAGGGAAGTGCCAGTCATAAAAATATAGCTCTTGCTTTAAAATCGGCAATAACTGAAATTATAGAATGCGATGCCTGTATGATAAAATGGTATACTGACAGTAAAGTAAAAGAAGTTATTATTGATGATGATATTCTTAATGAAGCTATGAATATTATTTTAAAAGATATTAATTATACTATAAGGGTATTTGATTATACAGTTGATAATAATTTAGGTTATGTTTTTTCTGTTATGCTTATAAATAATACTGAAAAATCTCCATATATTGTAATGGGAGCTTCTTCTGGGCTTAATCCTAGAAAAGTAATATATAGAGCATTTATGGAGGCTTTGGCTATACTTACTTTAAATATTAATGGACCTTTATCTATGCCTGAAGATTATTTGGAAACTGTATCAGAAAAGAATTATCTTAATCTTGACAGCAATGTTAATTATTGGGGAAATTTAGAAAATAAAGATAAAAAACTAAATTTTATAAACAGCAAAATCAAAGATAAAGTACAGTTAAAAAAATATAAAAATCTTGAAAATGACACTGATAATGATTTAGAGTATTTATTAAAAGGTATTTATAATATTTCAAAATATGCTGTTTATTTGGATATCACTCCAGCAGAAATATATAATAAAGATTTGCATGTTATGAGAGTATATATTCCAGAATTAGTACAAATGTCTATGCCAGCATTCCCATACAGCAAACATCCTAGAATAATTAAAAACGGAGGAATTTCTAATAGTGAATTTCCACACCCTTTACCTTAGCGCCGTTCTTGTATTGATTGCTGTTTCTTTTCCTACGTCTATTATTGGAATATTTTATAAATTAAATTTAGGAAGAATTAATAGTATACTTCCAAATACTATAAGCTATCTATTATTTGTTATAATAGCATTTTTTACAGGATATATTGGAAATATTAATTTTAATATAAAAATATATTTTGCTGTTTTAGCTTTAATTGCATCATTTATATGCATAGCCTTAGAAATATTTGAAGCTATGATTCTTCATTTTATTAAATACAGATTTTGGATAAAAAATATTGAAGTACATAAAATTATAGAAAAGAAAAATATATTATTAGATATTATCATTATATTTATAGGAGCTTTTTGCGAGGAAATTATTTTCAGACAGGTATTTTTCAATATTTTATGCGATATATTTAATGTTAATACTTATATTGTTATAATAATTTCAGCATTTATATATTCTCTTAATCATATATATTTTGGAAGCAATGCCGTAATTCAGAAATTCATTACAGGTATAATATATTCATTACTATTTGTTTATTCTTCTTTTAGTATTACAGCACCTTTAATAGCCCATTTCTTTCAAAATATGACTTTATATATACTATCATTGAATAGAAAAGAGAGGCTCAATTGATAATTGTAAGTATTATGCCATATATAGCAATATCAATCATACTTGGAATGATAATCAGATTCTCAGAGCATAAAAATATTATTAACAATATATGCTTTAAATTAATGAATCATTGTAAATTAGAATATAATGAAATATATGTTTATGTAAGCACTTATGTATATTGGTTTCTTATGATAATTTTTGCTTTATTAATAAGTTTATTGCAAAAACAAAATATTTTATTATATTTACATATAGATAGAAAATACATAGTTTATATTTTTATTAATATTTTTGCTATTATTTCATCTTTTGAAATAATCATGTCAATATTGAGTTTATTTAATAAAAATATTAAAACGAATGCTGTATTTAATAATATATTATTAGTGCCGTCTATAGATATGCTTTATTCTTCTAGAAGCAATCCTAAATGGCTTTTAATAATATTTGCTAGCATAATAAAATGCTTGTTTTTTAATGGAGTTATATATTTAGCAATTAGAAATAAATTAGGCGATTATAATATATTTTTTACTATTTTAATAGTAAGTATGTTATTTTCATTGGAGGAAATTTTCAGAGTAACTAGTATTAAACAGGCAATAATATTTATAATAGCTTGTTCTACAGTGATAATTATAAATAGCCTTACATTTGAGTATAGCGGAAGCTTGATACCATCTGTATTTGCTAATATATTTTTTACTATGTATTATTTCGGACAATTTGAAAATATGCGATATTAATCTCTTTTATAAGAGTTTTAATATAAATAAATAACATCAAAAAGGAGTTGTAAATATGATTAAATATTCTTCAAAAGTACGCACAACATGTTCTCTAAAAAGCCAATCTGTTGTATTGACTCCTGGAGGATGTTGCTGCTCTTGTTGTTGTTCTTGCTGCGTTAATGTAACAACTACAACAAACAATTAAAAATAACAATTCATAATATAATTGTTATGCCTGCTGTATTGATTTTTATTGATGCAGCGGGTTTATATTAATAAAATAAAGTTGGACTTAATGGAAGTATTAATCAGCGCCAAAAATATAGAAAAAAAATTTAAAAAAAATAAAATATTAAAAAATATAAATTTCAATATAAATAAAGGTGAAGCAATAGCATTAGTAGGTCCTAATGGTTCTGGAAAAACTACTTTAATAAATATACTATTAGGAATATTAAAAGCAGACAGCGGAGAAATTGAAATAAATATAGATAATTATAAAAAGCATATAGGAGTTCAATTGCAGTCTACTCCATTTTTTGAAGGCTATAATGTAAGAGATAATATATTGATGTTCTCTGCTCTTTATGAAATGAAATTAAGTAATGAAGAAATAGAAGATATGCTTAATAAATATGGTTTGAATGCTAATACTCTTGCTATAAAACTCTCTGGAGGTGAGCAAAAAAAACTTGCTATAATGATAGCTACTATGCAAAATCCAGATTTACTTATATTTGATGAACCTACTGCAAGTTTGGATCCTAGAGAAAGATATAATGTAAAAAATATGATATCAGAACTTGCTAAAGAAAATAAAACAATTCTTTTTACTTCTCATGATTTAGATGAAGTTGAGGATATTGCAACTAGAATAGTATTCTTGTATAAAGGAGAAATATTAGAAAATGGAAGCAAAGAAGAACTTCTAAAAAAATATAATTTTGACAGTTTAGAAAAGCTTTATTTGCATATTACTAATTATTAATTTATATGATAACAATATTTAAACTCACAATAAAAAAAGCTGTAAGAGACCCTTTTCTTATATTTTGGTCTATATTTTTTCCTTTGGTTATAGTTATATCATTAGGGCTTTTTTTCAAAATGGAAAGCTATACTATACATATACTTACTGCTATGTCTTGCATAAGTGTACTTGCTTATTCTTTTATGACTACTAGTTTTAATGTATTAAGTCAAAGAAGAAGAGGAGTTTATAATTTACTTAAATCAACTCCGCTCCCATTATATAAATATATTATTAGTTTATCATGTGCTTGGGTAATAATATCCATTATAAGCAGTTTATTTGTATTTTTTATATGTGCATTATTTTTCAAAATAGAGTTTTCTTTAATTTCCGTGCTATTATTTTTGCCTGCTATAATAATTTCATCATTGATTTATATATTTATAAGCTTCTTTGTTTCAAGTTTAGTAAAAAATAATGAAACAGCAAGCATATTATATAATATAATTTTAATGGCATCTATGTTCTTAAGCGACGGATACTATTCTTTATACAATGCTCCTAATATAGTGAAGATTTTAAGCAAAATAAATATTTTCCAGTATTTTTTAAATGCTTTTAGAGGGGCATATTATCTTAACTTTAACAGTTATTTTTTATCTCTTGGAATATTGGCAGTATATTTAATATTTGCTTTAATTATTGCAATCAATACTTTTAGATATGCTGATAAATAAAAGTATTGACAAAATTTTATATTTAATTTAATTTTAAATTATAAATCAATTAGGGATAAAAAATAATGTATATAGAAAGTGACATCATAAGAGGACATATAGATGCTGTAGTTTTGCATTTTTTAAAAGATAATGATTCTTATGGTTATGAGCTTTCTAAATTAATTACTGATAAAACTAATAGCGAATATGAAATTAACGGACAGACTTTATATAGTGCTATAAGAAGACTTGAAAATAAAAAATTAATAGAAAGTTATTGGGGAGATGAAAGTCTAGGAGGAAGAAGAAAATATTATAAAATAACAGAAGAGGGAAAACAATTTTTAGAAGAAGAAAGAAAATTATGGCTGTTTACAAAAAAAATAATAGATAAGCTTCTTGATATTGAATAGTTATTAACAGCAGAGAGAAAAATTATGATAGATGATTTTTGCAATGAATTAAAAAATAAATATCCTAATACTCAAAAAATTAGAGAGCAAATTGAAGAGCTAAGAAGTTATTTATATATGAAAAGCGAAGAATATATAAATGAAAATGAAGAAGAAGCTTTTCAAAAGGCTCTTAAATCTTTTGGAGATGTAGATTCACTTCTTCAAGAATTATCAAAGGATGCAAAAGTTATTAATATATCTAAATTATATTTATTTGCTGGAATTATTAATATTTTTATTGTGTCTTTTTTAAGTTTATTATTATGCTTTATATCTTTAAAAAATAATAATATACTATTTTTTTCTTATATAAATAATTCATTGATTGCGAGTATATTTTTTATTATTTCTGGAATAATTACTATTTCTTTAACTATAGTTATACAATTTATTAATATGCGTAATATATATGAAACGCTAGAATATACCTATAATGATTATAAAATAAATTTAAAATATTCTATAATAGGTTTTATTATTATATCTATAGCCGTATTTATATTTAATATGTTTTTTACTCCGCATCATATTTGGTTTGTATTTGTTATTATATACTCTTTATCTTGGCCTTTGACTGTGTTTTTCTTTTATAAGTTCTTTCAAAATGCTGATAAAAATATTAACAGGAAATAATAATGAATATTAATGAGTTTTATAAAAATATTAAAAAGAAATATCCTAATACAAAAGAAGTTCTTGAACAATTAGATGAAATAAAAGATATGCTAAATTCTAAAGTTCAGAATTATGTTAAAAATGGAATGAAATATGAAGAAGCCTGCAATAAATCTATAGATGAGCTTGGAAATATTGATGAAGTTTTTGAAGATATAAGCAAAGATTCAAAAATTGTTCATAATTTATATATAAAAATATTAACAGCTTTAATATCATCTTTTTCTACATCTATTTTAGCTTTTATTTTTGGTTTGATTATAGATAATTTAAGTTTTTTTAATGAGACTACTAAAATCGGATATAAACTTACTATGCCTTATTTTTATTTGGCATTATTTATTTATGTAGTGATTTATTCTTTTTGGAATTTCTCTGATAATATAAAGCCTAAAATAAGAAAATATAGCTATGATATATATAAAATCAATTTAAAAAACTCTATTACTGCTGTTATAATTTATTCTGTGATAATGATTATAATAAATGTAATCACATATCAATATAATAATTATTTATGGTTTATTTGGGCTTTCAATGGAATATTAAATTGGACTATTTCTATAATTGCAGATTATCATTTATTTAGAAGCAAAATATTTGAATATAAAAGTTAGACTTTATTTTTTGATAATCTTTTTAAAAGCCTGTCAATAAAATACTCTATATATCCTAAAATAGTAAAAAATATTGTAATAAAAAATACATTTCTAAGTACTATTTTCAATCCGTATTTATCTATATCCACAAAAAAATACGGATAATAACTGCCATCCGAAAAAGGCTCCCCTAACCTAGCCCTTATAAGTATAAAAGCAAAATATAAAAATGGTATTAAAAGCCAAAGCAAAGGATCTATTATTTTATAAATACCTTTTTTATCAAAAATGATATAATCAAAAATAGTCATAATAGGCACTATATAGTGAAGTATTATATTTCTTATATATCCCAATCCTTCATATTTTTCAGCTGTAGGACTTAATAAAAAATGATATATTAAAAATGTAACTGTTATAGACATTGTAACAGCACCTTTTAATCTTGGATAGAATGTTTTATTTTTCTTTATTATATTAATTATATCCAAGAAAAAATAGATTATCACAAGTATATTACTTTGATATGTAAAATAATATATTGTTTCTATATCAAATTTTAAATTACTTGAGAAAAATCCATTAATTACTGCAAAAATACCTATAACAGAAATTATTATTTTATATAAAATACTGATCATATTTTAATCTCTAATTTTCAAATACATAATTAGTATTTTTAAAAAATTATTTAATTATAATGCCTTTTGATGGTATATTTAAAACTTTTATTTCAGAATTTATTTTCTTTTTAGCAAAACTCTCTTTCATAGCATCAGAAACTTTTTTAATTATTTTCTCATCATTTTTTACTAATGCTAATATAGATGAACCTGCCCCGCTTATAGTAACAGAATAGGCTCCTGAATTTTTTACTTGTTTAAATAATTCTTTTAGGCCTGGTATAAATTTAGCTCTGTAATCCTGATGAAGCTTATCATCTGTTGCTACTTCTAATAAATCAAGTCTGTTAGAGGCTAATGCTGAAGTAAGAAGTGCTGCTCTTGAAATATTGAATATAGCATCTTTAAAACTTATCTCTTTAGGCAATGCATTTCTAGCAGTTTCGGTACTTAAATAAAAATTTGGAATTGCCACTATTGCTTTTAAATTTTTAGGAGGATTAATTTTAACATATTTAAAATCCTCATCTTTTCTTACAACCCCAGATATTATACCTCCAAGTATAGCAGGAGATACATTATCAGGATGCCCCTCTAGCTGAACAGACATATTTAATATATCATCTTCAATAGAAAGTTTATTTCCTAATATATAATTAGCAGAAAGAAGTCCGCCTATTATAGCCGCAGAGCTGCTTCCAAGTCCTCGTGAAAGAGGTATTCTATTTATACATTTTATAATATATCCTTTATCAGGCTTAGACTTTAACTTTTTGTATACAAGCTTCATGGCATCAAGTATCATATTATTGTCTTTTGATATTTCATTTTCGCCTTCTCCGCTTATTTCAAATTCTATTTTTTTAGAGTCTTTATTTTCGTATATATGTATTTCATTATATAAATCTAAAGCAAGTCCTACACTATCAAACCCAGAACCAATATTAGCAGAAGTAGCAGGTATTTTGAAAGTTACTAACTTCTTATTATTTGCTAATGTTTTATTATTTTTTTTATTATTTTTTTTATTATTTTGAACCTTATTCATAAATTACATTCCTATCGCTTTTCTTATCTCTTCTATATTGTTATCAACTTTTATAGGTGCATCGCAAATTTTTATGGCATTATCAGGGTCTTTAAGTCCGTTTCCTGTCAATACAGAAACTACAGTATCACCTTTATTTAGTTTTCCAGCCTTATAAGTTTTTATCACACCAGCCAAAGAAGCAGCAGAAGCAGGCTCAGCAAATATTCCTTCTTCTTTTGTAAGCATTCTATAAGCTTCTAATATTTCATCATCAGTAACAGAGTCAATGAAGCCATTAGATTCATTAGCAGCATTAACAGCAAGTTTCCAGCTTGCAGGATTACCTATTTTTATAGCAGTAGCTAATGTCTGAGGATTTTCTATAATTCTGTTTTGTACTATAGCCGCAGAACCTTCAGCCTCAAAACCTATCATTTTAGGTAAATTAGATGATTTGCCGTTTTCTTTATATTCTTTAAAACCCATCCAGTAAGCAGATATATTTCCAGCATTTCCAACAGGTATAGCTAAATAGTCAGGTGCTTTTCCCAATGCATCGCAAATTTCAAATGCTGAAGTTTTTTGTCCCTGAAGTCTGAAAGGATTAATAGAGTTTACCAATGTAATATGATATTTATTTGTAATATCAACAACAGCTTTTAATGCCTCATCAAAATTTCCTTTAATAGCTATAACTTTAGCACCATACATTAAAGCCTGAGCCAATTTACCTAAAGCAATATTTCCATCAGGTATTACAACTATACATTGTATACCGCTTCTAGCAGCATAAGCAGCAGCAGATGCAGAAGTATTTCCTGTAGAAGCACACATTATAGCTTTTGAACCTTCTTCAAGTGCTTTGGCAACAGCCATTACCATTCCCCTATCCTTAAATGAACCTGTAGGATTAAGTCCGTCATATTTAAAATATAATTCTATTCCTCCAAGTTCTTTTCCTATTTTTTCAGCCTTTATTAAAGGTGTATTTCCTTCATGCAAACTTATTAATGGGGTTTTATCAGTAATTGGTAAATATTCTTTATATTCTCTTAAAAGTCCTTTCCATGCTTTCATAATATTATCCTTATTTTAATTTAAATATTAAAAATTATTATCAATAGTATTTCATATAGGATATAATATAAAGAATTATTTTTCAAGACTTTTATTATATTATAATATATAGAATATTTTTTTATTATATATTATGTAAACTTTAAATTATTTGCAAAAATATTTTAAAATGATAGTATTATATTATATAACTTTATATTAATGAGTAAAATCAATAATGAAGGAAATCAATATGAATATAGATAATATTAATAATATAAGAAAAAGAGTAAAAACTGTAAAAATAGGAGATATTTTAATAGGAGGAAATAATCCTATAAGCATACAGTCTATGACAAATACTGATACTAGAGATATAAAATCTACAGTTGAACAGATAAAATCTCTTGAGGAAGCTGGTGTTGATATAGTAAGGCTTGCCGTACTTGATATGGATGCTGCTAAATCCATAAAAGAAATAAAAAAACAAACTAAAGTACCTTTAATAGCTGATATACATTTTGATTATAGATTGGCATTAGAAAGTATGAAAAGCGGTATAGATTCTTTGAGACTTAATCCTGGTAATATAAAAGATAAAGAAAAAGTTAAAGAAGTAATAAAAGAAGCTAAAGATAGAAACCTTACTATAAGAGTTGGAGTGAATGGAGGAAGTTTAGATAGAAGTGTATACAAAGAAGTAACTCCTGAAAATATGGTGAAAAGTGCTGCTGAGCATATAAAGTTAATGGAAGATTTGGATTTCACAAATATAAAAGTTTCTTTAAAATCATCAGACATACAAACTACAATAGATGCAAATACTTTATTCAGAGAAAAATTTGATTATCCTATACATCTTGGTGTAACAGAGGCTGGTACTTTAAGAAGTTCATTAATAAAAAGTACAAGTGCTTTATCATATTTAATAATGCAAGGAATTGGAGACACTATAAGGTATTCAATAACAGGAGATCCTGTAGAAGAGGTAATGGCTGGAAAAATGCTTCTTAAATTTTTAGGAATAAGAAATGAACCTTCTATAGAAATAATATCCTGCCCTACTTGCGGAAGATGTCAGGTTGATGTTGAAGATGTTGCTAGTTATATAGAAAAGCATGTACAAAATATAAAAAAGAATATTACTATTGCTATTATGGGATGTGTTGTAAATGGTCCTGGAGAGGCAAGACATGCTGATTTTGGAGTTGCTGGTACGGGAGATGGAAATTTTATATTTTTCGAGAAAGAAAATGAACCTATAAAAGTGGCAAAGGATAATATTATAACTTTTCTTACAAAAAAAATAGAAGAGTTTTAATAAATTTCTTCATATTTTTGTTATTTTCTACCTATTACATTAAGTAAAATATTTATATTTAATTAAATATTTTACTAATATGTAAATATTGAAAAAAATTAAAATATATGTTATTTTAATTAAAATTGTATTTTTTAGGATTTAAATATGCATACAGCATACAGCATACAGCAAGCTATAATTACATCAAAAATAAAAGATTTTTTTTATCTATTTCTATAAATAGAATTATTCTATATTTTAAATATATAACAATTATGACCCTAAAAAATATATTTGGGGTGATAAATGAATAATAAAAAGATAAGAGACATCATAATAATCATAAGAGAATCCTATAAAAATAATCTATATTTATTATCCACAAGATTATTAACTGATATAGTAAAAGAAGATTTAAAATATTATAAATTATACATTCTATTTGCATATTTGATGCAATTAGAAGATGATGAAGATAAATTAAAAATATCAATTCAATACTTTTCAAAAGCAATAAACTCGAATAAACATTATTTATTAGCATATTGCTATAGATATAAAACCTGTAAAAAATTACTAGAAATGTATAAATCAAAAAATACTGAATATACAAAAGAATTAGAACAATTAATGAAGCTTGATATAGAATATTTAAAAAATGTATCTAATAACTTTATAATAAAAAAACATATAAAAAATTTCATTAAAAATCCTCTGTCTTACTATGATAAAGAAAAGCTCATATTAAAAACTTCTTCTCAGATAAAAAAATATATAAAATATTTTAATAAAGAGAAAGTAAAATATGATTATATAGATATAATGGAAAATTATAACTTTTTTATTAATAGAAGTAATGATGATTATGAAGCTTATAATTTAAGAGGATTTTTGAAATATAATTTAAAAATATATGATGAGGCATTAGAAGATTTTAATAAATCAATTAGCATCAATTCAAGACATGCTGAAAATTATTATAATAGAGCAAAGCTGCTTTATAGTCTAAATAAATATGAAGAAGCTTTAAAAGATTTTAGAAAAGCACAGAAAATATTTGTAAGAAATAAATTTGATTCTCCTTTAGATATTATAAAATGCGATCATTATATAGCTTGGTGCAATTATAAATTGAGCAGAGATGAAAAAATATTTTTGGATATTGAAGTAGATGATGATATTAATGATATTTCTGAAGGATACTATAATAGCGGAAAATTAAAATATAATAAAAAAAATTATAATGGAGCTTTAATAGATTTTAATAAAGTAAATGAAAGCTGCAAAAATTACAGTAAAACGAAATATTATAAAAAAATATGCCAATATAAAATAGATGGGAATATTGATATAGATTTAATAATATGCATATTGAGATTGGCAAATATTTATAAAAATGAAAATGACTTTCATGTTACTGTAGATTTATGTAATGAAATTTTGGAATATATTGATCGTTTCAATAATAAAAATAATATGTTTTGGTACTTTTATTTTAAAGGCATATATTTATATCAATTATATGATGTGTCTTTTTTGGATTATAAATTAAAAGAAGAAGCATTATATTATCTTAATAAAGCTAAAAATAAAATTGAAAAAGAAAATAAATATTATAAAAAAATAGAAAAAATAATAACGGATATTACAGAATATGGCATTTGATATAAATAAAAAAGGAATAGAATTTAATCATATAGATTCAAAAAAATATATTTCTTCCTTAGAGGAAATAATAAACAATAATAAAAATATTTATATAATTGAAAGTGTATCTGGAAGAGAAAAAGATATTGAAAAGGATTATAAAGTAAGAAAAGTCATAATAAAAAATAATAATATATTTGACTATGACAGTTCTGAAAAAATAAAATATATAAATAAAAATGAAATAAATAATTTAATAAATAAATCATATATATATTTTTTAAGCAGAGGTGCATTTATAGAATATTATAATATATTGTACAATAAAAAGATAGAAAATGAAAAATATATAAAGAAAATAAAAGACAGAATAAAACAGTCTAAATACATACAATTCATATTCCCAGCATATAAATTAAAAAGCAAAGAAAAAAATAAAGAAGGCTATTTTTATACATTAGATCAAACTGAATTATTTGATATGATAATAGAATATTTTGAACTGGAAATAGGTAAATTAAAAGATATTTTATATTCAGAAAATAAATACTATTATAATATAATAAATGCCAAAATAATATGTTTATACAAAAAAATTCAAAATTACATATCAAAAGATTATGAAAAGCTTATATATTATGATTACAAATTATACTTTATGCCTTTTAACATCTTTTACAATTTCAAACAAGGAAGAATAACTGAAACAGAATATAATAATCTTATGAAATTATACAGAAATACCTATAAATCATTTAAAAAAAATCAGAAAAAAGAAAAAGAGTATATGTATTTAGGATACAAATTAGAAAATAATGAAACATATTATAAAAATGATTTATTAAAAATATTTGAAAGTATTCAATATGAGGATTATAAAATTAATTCATTTTTAGAAGAATATATAGAATTAAATAAAAAATTAATTGATTATCAGATAAAGCATAATAGATATATAAAAAATTATAATGATTTTTTTAAAAATAAAATATTAATTTTTTTATATTTTACAAATTTAATAACTAAAGATGATTTTTTATTTTTTGAAGAGAAAATAAAAGAATTAGAAGAAACAAAAGATAAAAAGAATCAGTCAATTAGTAAATTAAATAAAAGAGATGAAGACGTAATTTATGAAATAATAATAAAAAATAATTATCAAAAAGCAGCAATAGGATATATAGAGCTTTATAATTTCACTAAACATTATTACAAAAATTTCAAAGAACAATACATCCGCAATATAGAATTAATTTCTAAATATTACATATTCAAAAAAATTTTAAAATAATTTTTGAAGTATTTAAAAAAACTTAATACTTCAAATGCAATATTATAGTTTATGTTTATACTAGCAAAACAATATTTCAATATCTTGATAACTTATTAAAGAAATAAAATCTTTAATTGTTATAAATATGTTACAAAAAATTTAGGAGACAAAAAATGAAAAAAATGCTTGTTTTAGTATTCATAGTTGCTTTGTTCGCTACTTCATGCATAGCACAGCACAGACACGTAGTAGGAAATGGACCTCAGACAGGAGTGTCAGTTTCAAGAAAACAATGGTATGCTTTATGGGGATTAATTCCAGTTGGTTTTGTAGATACTCACCAATTGGCAGGAAATGCTCAAAATTATGAAATATATACTAGACAAAATGCCGGTGACTTTTTCTTAAACCTTTTAACAGGACTTGTAAGTTTTACTAGTAGAAGTGTAACTGTAACTAAATAAAAATCGATCATATATTTTTTGGGCTATTATATTTAAATAATAGCCCAATTATTTATAATAAAAAAATAATGGGTTAATATGAATAAATATATAATTTCTTTTTCTATAATAATTTTCATAATTATAAGCTGTACTAATAATAATTCTGAATCAGAAAACCAAAGCGGCAATGATTTATTTTCAAATAAAAAAATAACTTTTCAAAGATTAGATTTAAATGAAGAAGGCATTGTTAATAATACTAATTCATATTCAATAACTAATATAGGTGTTTCATTTATCCCACCAATTAATTCTGTTAAATTACCAGATGAAGAAAAGGATAGTATAATATCTCAAACAGGATATGGTAAAGATTATTTTTATACAGACAGTATGTTTATAGATGAAAAAATAAAAATAACTTGCTTAGCAGCCTATATGAAAAAAGATGATACCTCATTGAATAATCTCATTAATTTTATAAGAACTATGAAAGATGGAAAAAATTTCACTGAAGAATACTATATTATTAATGGTAAGAAAAATATTCAATTTAAAATAAATATGAATAACACAACATTTATATTATATACTATATTTGAATCAAAAAATGATAATTATTTCATATTAAATTATACATTTCCAGCAGCATATTTAGAAGATTCAATGGTTAGAATAGCAAATTCTTTAGGCTCTGTAACATTCTATTAATTATGAAATTCAAACTATTTATAATTTTATCATTTCATTTGTATGCTCAGACTAATTCATATAATAGTATGGATATGCATACAAAAGAGGTAAAGGCAAAATGGAGTTTCAATCCTTTGAGACTATATGATACTGATAAATATTTATATGGATGGCTGGATCCTGATGTATATAATAGTAAATATTGGATAGGTGATATATTTGATATAGAATATTTATATGATAAAGGTAATTATAGATTTGATAAAATGGCATTTTTTCATCAGCCTACTTTGGCAACAGAAATAAATCCTATAGCATTCAATTATAAAAATGATCATAGATTTAGAATAGGAGTAGGATTTTTAACTCAATTCTTTTTATCAGTATATAAACCAGACTATAATATATTATATGGGGAAAGTTTATTTTACGGCACATATATGCAAGTAGAATTATATTTCGACTATATATATAATAATTCTTTAAGATTCAGATTTACTCCTGTAAGACATATATGTACTCATATAGGAGGAGATATATTAGGAGATGATAATCTTTATGATAAAACTAAAGAAGAATTCAGAGATTCAAGTATAGAACTTATGCATTTCTCTCTTCATTACAAATATGGTTATTTTACTATGTACGGAGGACTATCATTTGCTATGACAGGTTTTCAAGAGTCTAACTTTGTCAATTTATTCAGCATATATTACGGCACTGATTTCAGATATCCTATATGGGGAGAGATTAGTTTTATAGGAGGGATTTATTTAGGTGCAAGTTATGACAGAATAAATTCAGTAGAAAGAAAGAATAATACAGACGGATACAATATAATAGATAGTTATGATAAATGGTTTCCTTCTATAGCAGTAGGTGTTGGATTTGAAATTTACAGATTTACAATAGGCGTAAAATATGAATATCTGCGTTCAAGACAATTATATTCATATAAAAAAATAGAAAATAAATTAGGTGTAGAAGTATCATTATTTTTCTAATAAAAACAATTAAAATAGTATAAAGGATAATAAATAATGAATAAAAAATACTTATTATTATTTTTTATTATTATAATATCTAATGTTTATTCCAGTACATATATAGATGAATATTTATTTCTTACTATAAAAGGAAATATAGATAAATATCCTATAACTATGCATATAAAAATAAAAAATCCTAAATATATACTTGAAGAAAAAACTGCAAATATAAAAGGTCATTATAAATATGATGATATAAATACTCCTATAAAATTAGAAGGAAGCATTAATAATAAATCAATGACTATAAGAGCTAATAATAATGAAATTTTTGCATTTAGTTTAAATGAAAATCAATTATATAATATACTCAATTCTAAAAATAAAATAAATATTAATTTAAATGGTAAATGGAGAGATAATAATAATTATTTTGAATGCAGCATAAAAACTATTGATTTTGTTCATTATATACATGAGATACATATAGAAAATAAATATGATGAGAATGAAGGTTCTATAGGAGGCTTATATATAGAAGATAAATCTTTAGCTATATACAATAAATATGAATCATCAAATATTTCTATAGATCAATTAATATCTAATATGAACAATAGCCTTAATGAAACTTTAAAATCAGAAAATTATATTTCTAATTTGAATTATAGTGAATATTATTCTATTTCTGATTATTTTGATGATAAAATATTTTATATTATATATTCTAAATATAGCGAAGAAAAAGATATAGTCTATGCATTTTCAATAGATACATTAAAAAAAATAAATAACTCTTTAAGTGATTTGGTGAATGATACTAAAGATTTTAGAAATTTCTTAAAAAATAAAATAAAAAAAGAAATTAACAATTATCAATATTTTTATGATAATACTGAAATATATTTTAATACTGACGGCTCTATTAATATTAATTTCTTTTTCAATAACGATAAATTAGAATATAAGCTCATTAATATAAATGAGTTAAAACCGTATATAAAATCTGACAGCTTTTATATATATATATGTTTGAAAACTATAATAAAAAATAAACTATATAGGCATTAAAAAATTTTACATTATTTTAATATAATATATAATAACTCTTCAAATAAGAGGAATTAATATATGGCATTAATGTTAAATGATGAACAAAGACAGGCAGTAGAACATATAGATGGACCATTACTTGCATTAGCAGGAGCTGGTTCTGGAAAAACGAGGGTAATAACAGAGAGAATTGCATATTTAATAAAGCATGGTGTTCTTCCTAGTCAGATACTGGCTGTTACTTTCACAAATAAAGCAGCTGCTGAAATGCGTGAGCGTATAACAAAATTATTAAAAGAAAAACCTAAGCAATTAGTTGTAAGTACTTTTCATTCATTTTGTGTTAGAGTTTTGAAGGGCGATATTGATAAGTTAGGATATAAAAATAACTTTATCATATATTCTTCATCTGACAGCCGTACTCTTATAAGAAGCATATTAAGAGAGATAAAAATCAATACTCTTAATTATGATGAAAATTTATTTGCTTGGTATATAGACAGATATAAAAATAATTTGATGAAGCCTTATGAGGTAGAGCCTCATGATGATCTTGAAAAAATAGCTAAAAGAGTTTATGAAGTTTATCAAAGCTATTTAAAAGGATATAATGCCGTTGACTTTAATGATCTTATAAATCTTACTATTGATTTATATATAGAGTTTCCAGATATACTTAATAAATATCAGGAGAGATTCAGATATATAATGATAGATGAATATCAGGATACTAATTTTGCACAGTATAAACTTACAAGCCTTTTAGCATCAAAATATAGAAATATTGCTGTAGTTGGAGATGATGATCAAAGTATATATGCATTCAGAGGTGCTGATGTATCAAATATATTATCATTTGAAAATGAATATCCTGATGCTAAAATAGTAACGCTTACAAAAAATTATAGAAGTACAAAAGCTATACTTGAAGCAGCACATTCTGTGATAAGTAATAATACTCAAAGAAAAAATAAGCAGGTTGTTGCTGAAGGAGAAGAAGGAATACCTCCAACAATAATGCCATGCGAAGATGAAAGGGAAGAAGCTCAGTTTGTAGCAGATTCTATAATAAATTATTCTATAAGCAAAAGATTAAATTATGAAGATTTTGCTGTACTTTTTAGAATGAATGCTCAATCGAGACTTTTTGAAGAAGCATTCAGATTAAGAGGACTTCCTTATACTGTAGTTGGAGCTTTTCAATTTTATGAAAGAAAAGAGATAAAAGATATACTCGCCTATCTTAATTTATTTGTTAATCCTGAAGATGAAGTTTCTTTACTTAGAGTAATAAATATACCAAAAAGAGGAATAGGTGCTGTAGCAATAAATACATTAAATGAAACTAGTATAAAAAATGGAGTATCATTATATCAGACATTACTTAATTATGAGAATATGGATGAAATATCACCAAAAGCAAAAGCTGGTATAAAAGATTTTCTTGAAATTATAGATCATTATCATAATTTATTTACTGTTGATAAAAATGATATAGAACGTCCAAAATTATACGAAAACATAAATAAATTTTTAGATGTTATTGCCTATCATAATGAAATACTTAATTCAAGCGATACCAAAGAGCAAGGTGCAAAAAAAATGGAGAATGTGGAATCTCTTATGAATGGTATACTTGAATATGAGAAATCAAATAAAAATGCTACTTTAAAAAATTATTTAGATAGAATTTTACTTATGAGTATAGAAGAGCAAAATGATGATGAAGATAAAAAGAAAGGAAATATGCTTATGAGTATACATGCTGCTAAGGGACTAGAGTTTCCTTATGTTTATATATGCGGTATGGAAGATGGTATAATGCCGCATCAAAAAAGTTTAGATGAAAATGGACTTGAAGAAGAAAGAAGATTATGTTATGTAGCTATGACTAGAGCTAAAAAACATTTAACTCTTACATATTGCAGAAGCAGAACAAAAATGGGAAGAAAAGTTGAATGTACGCCTTCTGTATTTTTAGAAGAAATGAGTAAAAACTTACCTGAAGAGATGGCTATGAATGAAGAAGAATTTTTCTCTAATTTAAAAGCTTCATTAAGACCTGACAATAAATAATATAAAATAAATATTTTTATTTAAATAAAAAACAAGGAGCTAATTTTAAGCCCCCTGTTTTTTAGTATTTTTCAATAAATAATAGTTTGTAGTATTTTTTATAAATAATCTTTAAGAATCTATATTAATCATCAAATT
>CALXXQ010000076.1 GCA_944392715.1 uncultured Brachyspira sp. | reverse complement strand
AATACTCACCTTTAAAAACTCTTCTAAACTCTATAAGTCCATTAACCATTTTATCAAAATCAATTTCTTTATTAGGCTGATCTATAATCTTAAAAGTATCAATATTACCCGCATCAAGAGAAGGTATAACCAAATCAGCCATAAGTAAATCTGAACGCATTTCCTGTTTATATAAAAGAGAACCATTTGTAATAATACATACAGGAATATCTGTTATCTGCTTTATTTCATAAATAAGTTTTTTCAAATCTTTATATAAGGTAGGCTCTCCAGAACCAGCAAATGTTATATAATCAATATTTTTATTATTAAGTAAAGCCTCTTTTAATTCATATATTATTTCATCAACAGAATAATAATTAGCAAGATTAGTTTTTGTATTTTCTTCTGAACCCAATTGACAGTATATACAATTATAAGAGCAAGTTTTATGAGGTATAATATCTATACCCAAAGAATTGCCAAGTCTTTTTGAAACTACTGGTCCAAATACTCTTTTAGTTTTCAATTTTGATTTAGTTTTATTTTGATTAAGAAGTAAAGGCTCTTTAGTTTCTTTTTTGGTATTATCGTATCTCTCTTCATTTGCCTTGTAAAATGCATTTGTAACATTTTCAAGTAATTCTCCATCTAAACTAAAAACAGATAAAGAAAATATTTCTGGTTCTTCATAATGGGTTTCTTTATTATTTTTATATTCTTTTTTTACAGTTTTCTCTATTGCTTTTACTTTCTCTTTTATTTCATCTTCTTCAAGCATATCAGTTTTATTTAGTACTATAATGGACTTTTTCTTTATTAATTCTTTACTATACTGCTTTAATTCATTTCTAAGTTTTTTATAAGTATCAACAACATCTTCATCAGTTAAATCTATAACAAAACATAAAGCTCCTGTTCTTTCTATATGTCTTAAAAAAGTAAGTCCAAGTCCAGCTCCTTCACTGGCTCCTTCTATAATACCAGGTATATCAGCTATAACAAAACTTCTCTCATAATCTAAATAACAAACACCTAAATTTGGGGTAAGCGTAGTAAATGGATAGGATGCAATTTTTGGATTGGCTCTCGTAAGTCTTGCAAGCAAACTAGATTTACCAGCATTAGGCATTCCTACAAGTCCAATATCAGCTATAAGTTTAACCTCAAGCCTTATATTTAATTTTTCACCATCTAAGCCATGCTGAGCATAGTCTGGGGCTTGATTTGTAGCTGTAGCATAGAATTTATTTCCTTTTCCTCCCTTTCCTCCTCTAGCAACGATATAACTTTCTCCATCCTCAAGTAAATCAGCTAATATATTATTAGTATCCTCATCATAAACAACTGTACCAATAGGAACTCTTATAACAACATCGTCTCCCCTTTTACCATCACTTAATCTAGCTCTTCCAGGTTCTCCGTCTCTAGCCCTAAATCTTTTTCTGCTTTTTATCTTACCGAAACTATTTATTCTGGCATCTACTCTGACAATGACATCTCCGCCGTCTCCTCCATTACCGCCGTCAGGGCCTCCCATAGGTACATGGGCTTCTCTTCTGAAACTTACACTTCCAGCTCCTCCATGTCCTGCTTCTATTTCAAAACTTACTACATCTATAAATTGATCCATCTTATTATTACCTTATATAATTTATTATAAGAATTGTTTTAAGAATTTATTATATTATAAAAAATCATTTTATCAATGGTATAATTTATTATAATACAAAAATATATTCTAATTAATGAAAAGAAATTTATATAAATTATCTTAATTTGATTATGATATCAACTCTTCTATTTTTTTTTCTGCCATCTGGTGTATCATTAGAAGCTATAGGCTCATCATCAGCAAAGCCTTTATAAGATAATTTATCATGATTAAGATTAGGTAAAATATAATCGGCTACAGATTTTGCTCTCTTTTCAGATAATTCCTGATTATACTCTTTTCTTCCTGTATTATCAGTATGTCCTTCTACTATAATTTCTCTATCAGGATATGTATCTTTTATAGCTTTGATAACATTATCTATTGTATTTTTTGCTTCTGGTTTTAAAGTATAGGAATCTGTATCAAAAAGAATTTCTCCAAGTCTTAATACTAAACCTTCAGGTACTGTATCTATAGTAACATTATCATCATTATAAAGATTATCTTCAAGCTTTTTTCTATTATAATCTTCTTCTTCTTTTGTTATTGTATCATAAATTTTATATGTGCTTATAATATTCATCTTATACTGCAAACTAGCATAAGATAATTCTCTTCCATAACCAAATAATATCTGATATCTTTCCTGCTGAGATACAGGAATATTTTTTTCCATATCCCATAAAAATGTACCATAATTAAAACCATATATTCTTTCAGGATAACCTTTTCTTGAAAGACCTGCCTGAAGTAAATCTTTATCAGTCATAATATGATACTGTATAACAGCATTTCTGCTTCCATCAGAATTAGTTTCTATATTTGCAAATAAATAATCTGAAGATAATGCCATAGTAAGATTAGGAGCATTATTAACTTTTACAATTTCTATAGATTCTCTATTCCATGATTCAGTAAGTTTAATTTCATTATCAGGAAAAGTAGGAATATGTCTTACATTCGGCATAAAATAGTGAGAAGGTACTTCAAATTTACCATTAGTATGAATTATAAAATCGCTTGTATATTCTTCATCAAGATGAAAAACCTTTTCACCTTTCATCATTCTAAAAATTTTAAATACTCCGCTTACTCTATAACCGCCTTTAGGTGCAATAGCTATTACTGTCAAATCAACTATATTTCTTTCTTTATATGTAGTTTGCAATATTCCATTTTCATAATATTCTACATCAGCAGTTTTTACAGATTCTATTCTTTTTCCCTTTTCTAAATTCCAATAGAATTTATGTGTTATCTCAGAATGTAATATATTAAAGAATAATATTTGAAATATAAAAATAAAAATGCCTACTTTTTTCATAATAAAACAAAAATAGATAAATTATCTCTTTTCCTTATGGCTTTCTTTTTTTAACTCTTTTAATCTTCTTTTCTCTTCTCTAATTCTCTCTTTCTCTGCCTTACGTTCTAATCTTAATCTCTTTCTATCTACAGCATTAGACTTAACATTCTCTTTAGCTATATCTTCATCTGTCTTCTCAGTCTTAAATGATATTACTAATTTATATAATTGTAAGAAGATATATTGTAATTCTTTAATCCTCTTATCCATTGTCTCCATATTATTACTGCTAGTA
>CALXXQ010000075.1 GCA_944392715.1 uncultured Brachyspira sp. | reverse complement strand
ATAATGATTTTGAAGTAATTTATAAACAATTAGATACAATAAATGAAGTTAATGATTATCAGAAAAAACTTGATATAAGCGGACTTGTAGGTAATGAAAATAAAAGTAAATTCTTTTCAGGTTATGCTTATGAAAAACCTTCAAAAATAATGTCATCTGTTTCAATAAAAGCAGGTACTCCTATATTTGATGATGATATTAATACTATGGTTCTTGGTAAAGATTTAGGAGAGTTTTTTAATCTTAATTATGATGAAGAGCCTTATTTAAATTTAATGACTGATTTCGGAGATGGTATAAATCTAGGTTCTTTAATGGCAGTAGGTTCAATGTCTTTAAATAATAGTTCTGCTGATGCAATTACAATATATAGCTCTCTTAATGCTATATACGAAGTATTTGGACTTGAATATGGTAATGCTCATAATTTATTAGTATATTTAAAAGATTATAAAAAGGCAACGGAAATAAAAAATAATCTTAATAAATATTTTAATGATAATAATTTAAATTATGAGGCTAAAGATTGGAAGGATTTGAATGCATTTTTACTTTCTGTTATTGATATGAATACTAATAATTATTTGATAGCATTATTTATATTGAGTATATTAGTATTTGTTTCAGTTATGCAGATGCTTACAACTAATTTTTTAGAGCGTTTGAATGAATTTGGTACTATGAGAGCATTGGGAATAAATATAAAAAATGTAACTTTACTTTTATTTTTGGAAATTATTATAATGGCAGTATTAAGTTCTGTCATTTCAATAATCATTTCTTACAGTGCTGCTAGTATATTGAATGCTTCAAACTTTATAATGAAATTCCCTGGTGCTACTGACGGTTATCCTTTAAGTTTATTATTAACATTTAAAGACACTCTTTTAATATTTGTATGGGTATTATCTGTATCAGTACTAGCAGGTGTTTATCCTATAATAAAGGTTATTAGAATGCCTATAATAGAGGTGATAAAGTATGTATAATATTATGATTAGAATTTTAATAATAAGTTTGATTTTATCATCTTTAATATTTAATTGGATTGTAGTATTTTCTATACTTTTTGATAATAGCAGTTTATTGTAGTTTAATTATGATATAAATGAGGTAATAAAGTATGTGTAAAAAAATAATAAAAATTTTATTAATAATAAGTGTTTTATCTTTTAATTTGTATAGTCAGAATATATTTGATGATTTTGTCAAAATTTATAACAGAGATGGAAAAAGCTATAAAATGTCAGGTACTTTTATAGATATAAAAAATGGAAAAAAAACTGTTAATAATTTTGATATGATAGTAGGAAAAGATTATAAATTGATGTATTTAAAAAATAATAATACTCTTTTTCTTGCTAATAATCAGGGATTTTTTGTGCAGTCAAGAAATCAAACTTCTCCTTTAAAAATTTCAGGAAGCTATGTTGTAACAGGGGCTGCAAATATGAATGATTTGATGTCTATAAACTTTACAGATGATTATAAAATTGACAACATTGTAAGTAATGAAGAAATAAATTTAATAAAGAAAAATAGAAGTGTTCCTTATGCTAAAGCTACACTCAAAAAAATTGCAGGCGGTTATAGTATAGATTTTTTTGATAATAGCGGAAAAACATTAAAAAGAGGAATATACAAAGTAAGCAGCAATTATTTTAATGATATGGAATTTTATAATTTAATTATTAATACAAATACAAGCACAGTATGTAATATATCAAAAATGGAGCCTTCAAGTTCATCAAGTGCATATTTCAGAAGCGAAAATATGAAAATGCTTTTTAGTTTATTTAAATGATAATAAAAAATATTTGGTAATAAATGTATCGTATAAAAATATATTTAACTTTTTTTATATTTGCTGTATCATCTATGGCATTCGCTGATATAACACCTAAATTTGGTATAAAAAACAGTTTTAATTATATAGATTTAAAAGAAAATGAATATATACCAAATTCTATATTAAGTAATAATACTTATTTTTATTTAGGTTTTGAATATCTTAATAATAATTTTTATTTTTCATTTAAGCCTGCTATAACAATATATACTAAAGACAATAGAGAACTTATTTATGATAATGGAAATCTTATAAAACAGTATGATAATAAAGCTTATATTTCTTTTAATTTTGATGAAATACAATTTAATTATATAAATGAGATTTTAGGCTTTTATATAGGAAAGAGGAAATTCCATTTCGGAGAAGGTTTTAATAGGCAGTATATGTTCGTTGCTGAAAGCGTACTTTATAATGATTATGATGCTTTATATAATGCAGAGCTTAATTTTTATCAAGGAAATATAACGCATTCTATAGGATTCATTACTGATACTAAATCAATAGATTTACTAAAAGAGCCGAACTATTATACTTCTTGGTATTATCTAAAATATTCTTCACCTCATTTGGGATTAATGGGAATAACAAAATACACTTATGATTTACAAAAGAAAAATAATTTAATGCTTGGTTTTGAAGCTTCATATATATTTGATATAGGCTTTAAACTTTATGGAAATGTTACTTATAATATTTTAAGCAGCAATAATTTAGGTAAAAGTCTTAATGATATAAAAAGTCTTTTAGGAATAAATTATAGTCTTATTTATTATGATTTTATATTTAGTCCTTATGTAGAATATTTTTATGAGAATAGTCATTCATTTTATTCTATAGGACTTTATTTATCTTTCCTTAATAATTTATTTAATATAATAACTTATTTCTCTCATTCTCCTAATTATCAAATGGATTTAAATGCAAAACTTCTTATTAACTATAATAATTTTAGTTTTACTTTTAATTATTATACTCCTTTTAAAAGTAATGAAATTTTGGAACATACATTTGAAATAGCATTGGAATATAATTATTGAGAAATAAAAGTTTTATAGAAATAATATGACTTTTATTTGAATTAAAATTATAAAAATATTTTATATAGTATTGACATTATTTATATTTGTATTATATTAAAACTTAATAAAAACAATTATGCAATAGCTCGAGTAATGGATATTCTTAACAGGTATATCTGTTGACTAAGAAAGGCTTATTAATGGTTTTATAACTATTATTGCCGGAACGAAAAAAACCCTATGCGGGTAAGCGATACGTTATATGTATATATAATTTTACGGAGGCTATTGCAAATATACGCATAGGGGGTCATTATGAGCGATAATATAATCGTGTCTTTAAAAAATATCAATGTTTCATATGATGAAAACTCTATATTAGAAAATCTTAATCTAGATATAAAAGACAAAGAATTTTTAACTCTTTTAGGACCATCAGGCTGCGGTAAAACAACAATACTTAGAACCATAGCAGGTTTCATTAAGCCTAATTCTGGAGAAGTACTTTTTGACGGAAAAGTTATTAATGATACTCCAGCTTATAAAAGAGAGGTAAATACTGTATTTCAAAGATATGCATTATTTCCTCATCTTAATGTTTTTGAAAATATTGCATTCGGACTTAATCTTAAAAAAGTTCCTAAAGCAGAAATTAAAGAAAGAGTTCATCAAATGCTTAAAATGGTGAATTTAGAAAATTATGGAAATAGAAATATTGCAAGACTTTCAGGCGGTCAGCAGCAGAGGGTAGCAATTGCAAGAGCTCTTATCAATAAACCTAGAGTTCTTCTTCTTGATGAGCCTTTAGGAGCATTAGATTTAAAACTAAGAAAAGAAATGCAAATAGAATTAAAGAAAATTCAGCAGTCATTAGAAATCACTTTTGTATATGTAACTCATGACCAAGAAGAAGCATTAACAATGAGCGACACAGTAGCCGTTATGAAGGACGGAGAAATACTTCAAATAGGAACACCTGAAGATATATATAATGAACCTAAAAATGCATTTATAGCAGACTTTATAGGAGAGAGTAATATAATAGACGGAATTATGCATGATGATTATATTGTAGAGTTTGCTGGATATGTATTTGATTGTGTGGACAAAGGATTTGAAAAGTTAGAAAAAGTTGATGTTGTTATTCGTCCCGAAGATATAATAGTAGTGCCTCCAGAAAATGCTAATATATCTGGTTTGGTAGAATCAGCCATATTCAAAGGGGTGCATTTTGAAATGATACTTGATGCACATGGCTATAAATGGATAATACATTCTACTGAAAAATGGGAAGCTGGTACTGAAATAGGAATAGATATTGCTAAAGAAAATATACATATTATGAAAAAAACTATAGAAGAGGTGATAATATGAAAACAAAAATACCAGCAATACCTTATTTAATTTGGACATTAGTTTTTGTATTAGTACCGATTTTTTTAGTTATATATTTTGCTTTTACAAATCAAAGAGGAGATTTCACTTTAAATAATTTTGCTAATGTTACAGCATTTACTCCTGTTATAGTACGTTCTGTAATACTTGCTGCTGTTGCTACTATAATATGTTTGGTGCTTGCTTATCCTTTATCATATTATATATCAAGACAGGAAAAAACTATTCAGCATGCTTTGATAATGCTTGTAATGCTTCCTATGTGGATGAATTTCTTACTTAGAACATATGCTTGGATGACTATATTAGAAAATAATGGTCTTATAAATAAAATTTTTTTATTTATGGGTCTTTCTCCTATAAAACTTATTAATACTCAAACAGCTGTTCTAATAGGTATGGTATATAATTATCTGCCATTTATGATACTTCCTCTTTATTCTGTTATGACTAAAATACATCAAAGCTTAATAGAAGCTTCTCAAGATTTAGGAGCTAATTCATTTAATGTATTTAGTAAAATAATATTTCCCTTAAGTTTGCCTGGAATGGCTGCTGGAGTTACTATGGTATTTGTTGCGGCTGTAAGCACATTTGTAATTTCACGTATGCTTGGAGGAGGTTCTAATATTCTTATAGGCGACTTAATAGAAATGCAGTTTTTAGGAATGTCATATAATCCTAATTTAGGATCGGCTATAAGTTTAGTATTAATTGTAATATCTTTATGTGCCATCATGCTAATGCAGCAGATAGATGAAGAAGATGAAGATGTTAAGGGTATGTTTTTATAATAAGGATATGCCGTTATGATAAAAAAAATAATATCAAGAACTTATATTGCTTTTATATTTTTATTTTTATATGCCCCTATAGCAATACTAATTTTTTTCTCTTTCAACAAAGCTAGAGGAAGAGGAGTATTTACTGGATTTACATTGCATTGGTACAGAGAATTATTTTCCAATGATTTAATACTTCATTCATTTTTTAATACAATAATAGTAGCTGCAGTATCTTCTATATTTGCTACTATACTTGGTACAATGGCTGCTATTGGAATAAACAGTTTCAATAAAAAAATGAAAAGTGCTGTTATGGGTATTACTTATGTATCTATAATCAATCCTGAAATAGTAACAGGTATATCTTTAATGCTTTTATTTGTTATAATGAAACTTAAATTCGGATTTACTACTTTGATTTTAGCTCATATTACATTCAATGTACCTTATGTTATATTAAATGTTCTTCCAAAATTAAGACAGCAGGATAATAGCTTATATGAGGCGGCATTAGATTTAGGATGCACTCCTTCAATGGCTTTTTGGAAAGTTGTTATACCTGATATACTTCCAGGAATACTTGCTGGATTTTTAATGGCTTTAACTTATTCTCTTGATGACTTTGTAGTAAGCTATTTTACTACAGGAATCACTTCTCAAACTTTACCTATTACGATATATTCTATGACTAGAAAAAGAGTAAGTCCTGAAATTAATGCTATATCTACAGTTATATTTATAGTTGTACTTATAAGTCTTGTTATTATGAATTTAAAAGAGATAAAAAAAGAAAAATATTTGATTCAGTTAAAAAGAAAAAGAAATAAATAATAAAAAATAAAAGGAGAAAATAAAATGAAAAAAAAGATTTTTGCTGTTTTTATGCTTATAGCAATGATTGTAAATGCTCAATCAGTTGATATTAGAAATTTTAATACTAATTATTATCATAAGTATATGGGGCAAAATTTATCTGTTAATGTTTACAATTGGGGTGAATATATATCAGATGGTTCAGACGGCTCATTAGATGTAAATAAAATATTTGAAGAGCTTACTGGAATAAAAGTCAATTACTCTACTTTCGCTTCTAATGAAGAGATGTATGTAAAATTAAAAGTTGGAGGAATTCAATATGATGTTATTATCCCTTCAGATTATATGATTGAAAGACTTATAAAAGAAAATTTAGTAAGAAAGTTAAATTTTAATAATATACCTGCTCATACAAATATAGCAAATAGATTTAAAAATCTTCCTTTTGATCCTACAGGAGAATATTCTTTAGCTTATACTTGGGGAGTTACAGGAATAATTTATAATAGACAATTAGTAAAAGAAAAAGAAGAAAATATAGATTGGAAAATACTTTTTGATGATAAATATAAAGGACAAATACTTATGTATTATAATCCTAGAGATGCTTTTGGAATAGCACAGGCTTATTTAGGATATTCTTTAAATACTACTAATGAATCAGAATTAAGAGAATGTGCTAAACTTTTAAAAACTCAAAAACCTTTGGTACAGTCTTATGTAATGGATGAGATGTATGATAAAATGGAAGCAGGAGAGGCTGCTATAGGTGTTTATTATGCTGGTGATTCTTTGACTATGATTGATAATAATCATGATTTGAATTTCGTTATACCTAAAAAAGGTGCTAATTTATTTGTAGATTCTATATGTATACCTGCTTCTTCAGGATCTCCAGAATTATCAGAAATGTATATCAATTTCTTATCTGAGCCTGAAATAGCTTTGGCTAATATAGAGTTTATTAATTATGCATCTCCAAATAATGGAGCTATTGCTATAATGAGCAGCGAAACTAAAAATAATAAAATAATATATCCAGATAAAGAAATTTTAGATAATTGCGAAGTTTATGTAACTTTACCTGATGAAACTAATATATTAATGGAAGATTTATGGAATGAAATACTTTCTAATGATTCAACATATAAAGGCTGGGTAATACCTATTTCTTTAGGTGTTATAATATTGCTTTGCGTAGTAATCATAGTACTTCGTAAGATGAAAAAAAGAGAAAATTAATAATATTAAGTAAAATAAAAAATCCAAGTATATTTTTTATATACTTGGATTTTTTTATATATTATTAGCTTACCCTATCAGTTTTCATTTTATAAATTTTATCAGCTATATTAAGAGTAGAAAGTTTATGAGAAACAAGTACAACAGTCCTATTTTCACTATTATCTTTTATAGATTTCAATATAACAGCTTCATTCAAACTATCCAAATTACTAGTAGGTTCATCTAAAAGTATAAAAGGTGCTTTATGTAAAAAGCTTCTTGCTACACCTATTCTTTGCTTTTCTCCTCCAGATAAAGTATCTCCAAGCTCTCCTACATTCGTATCATATCCATTTGGAAGAGTCATTATAAAATCATGTAAAGATGCTTTTTTACAAGCTTCAACAACCTCTTCATGAGTGGCATTACTATTTGCAATTTTTATATTATTTTCTATAGTATCTTTAAAAATAGAAGTTTCCTGAGTTACATAACTTTCAATATCTCTTAATGTATCTGTATTAATATCTTTTATATTAGTATCAGATATTTTGATATTTCCTTTTTTAATATCCCAAAAACGCATGAATAATTTTAAGAGAGTGGATTTACCGCTTCCGCTTTTTCCGCTTATTCCTATTATTTTATTAGGTTCTATATTTAAATTATAATCATTTAATATATTATCCCCTTCATAATCAAAATATACATCTTCGCATTCTACTCCATTAAAAGCCAAATCTTTTTTACCATTATAAACTTCTTCCACAACAGGTTTTTCAGCAAGTAAATTCAATACTCTCTCACCGCTTGCTAATGTCATAAATAAATTATTTGACAAACTGCTCAATGCTATAACAGGACCGAATGAACTTGCCATTGCTATAGTTGGAATTATAATATTAGTAAAATTTAAATTTGTATCTTTTGATATTATAATACTTGTAATAAGTACAGCCAATGTAAATATAGATACTGCAGAAGATGTTACACCTGATATAAATCCTTCATACTTTTTTAATTTTTCATTTAAATGCATCAAGTCATCAGTTTTACTTTCTATATTTTTACTTCTTTTTTCACCATATCCGAATTGAAGTATCTCTTTTATACCCCATAAACTATCCAAAAAATAGCTGTTTAATTTTCCAAAATTATCTCTATAAGCCATACCATCATTTTTACCAAATCTTGATGAAAAATAAGGTATTATAAAACCTATAGTAAAATAACCTAAAAGAGCTATAGCACCTAATATTATATTAAAGCTTCCAATAAAAATAGTCATTATTATAGAAGTTAATACTCCAATTGCTATAGGAGAAATTGTATGAGCATAAAATACTTCTAATAATTCTATATCGCTTGTAATAAGTGCTATTAAATTTCCTTTGTCTCTGCCTTCAAGTTTTGCAGGAGATAATTTTCTTAAAGCTTTGAAAATTTTATCTCTTATTAATGCCAATAATTTGAATGCTATAAAATGATTGCTAAGCTGTTCTATATAATGCAGTATACCTCTTGAAACTGCAAGAACTAAAACAGTAATAAATATTGCTTTTATAGTAAATACAGAACTTAAGCCTAAAAATGTTAATATGGCATATCCTCCGAATATAGTTATGAATATAGCACATAAAAATCCTAATACTCCTGTAGTTATAGCTAATATCATAACATGTATAAGCGGAGCAATTAAACCTATAAGTTCCGCCATGATTCTTATACCGCTTCTACGCATTTTTTACTCCTATTATTTAATTTTATATTTATTAAATATTTAAATGGCTATGCTTAAATTTTCTCCTCTTGTTATGCTCTCTAAATTAGTCTGCTCATTATAAATTTTAGCATATTCCCCATTTAACATCATTAATTGATTATGTGTTCCCTCTTCCATTATGATACCGTCTTTTAAGAAATATATATGATCTGATAACATACAATTATAGAGTCTATGAGATATCAATATAACTGTCTTTTCTTTTGCAATATTTCTTATTATATTCATAATGCTCTCTTCGCTTTCAACATCAACATTTGAAGTAGCCTCATCAAATATATATATGTCTCCATTAAAAAGTATAGCTCTTGCTAATGCTAATCTTTGTTTTTGTCCTCCTGATAAATTAGCTGCTTTTTCCATTATCTTTGTATTTAATCCGTTTTCAGACTGTAAAAAATCATAAAGCTCAACTTTCTTTAAAACTTCATTCATTTTATTTTCTGTTATATTATTTCCAGCCATTTTTAAATTATCATATACAGTACCTTCAAATAAATAACTATTATGATCAACTACTACTATCTTTTTATATAAATCATCTTTATTAATAGTAGAAAGTTCTATATCACCTATCTTTATAGAGCCTTTATAATTTTCATTTTTTAAAGATATTAATCCAGCAATAGTACTTTTACCAGATCCTGATACTCCAACTATAGACACAAATGATTTTTCTTTTATAGTCATATTAATATCTTTTAATATTGTTTTATCTTCATTATATGCAAAACTCACATCCTTAAAAGTGATTTCTTCATTTTGTTTATTAATATTATTTATTCTCTTATCATCTTCTTTCATATCAAGTATTTCAAACATCTTATCGCTTGCTGATATTCCATTCATAGCTATATGGAAGAAAGAACCTAAAAGTCTTAAAGGAATAAAAAACTCAGCTGAAAGCATTATTATTGTAAATGTTCCTGCTAAATTTATATTTCCTTTCATATATTCAAGTACAGAAATTATTACTCCCAAAGCAGCTCCGCCATAAGCAATTATATCCATTATAGTTGTAGAGTTTAATTGCATAAATAAAAGATTCATAGTAGCAATTCTAAACTTTTCAGCTTCTACATTCATCTCTTCATTTTTCTTTTCATCTGCTTTATATATTTTTAAAGTAGTAAGACCCTGAACATCTTCTAAAAATATCTCCCCTAAATCGCTATAGCTTCCCCAATACTTTTTTAATATTTTTTTAGCTATTTTTACTATAGCAACTATTGATAAAGGTATAAGTGGAACACATACTAAAAGTATAACAGCTGATTTCACGCTTATAGTAGAAAGCACGCAAAAAAGAACTATTGGAGCTATCATACTATAAAAGAATTGAGGAAGATATCTTCCGAAATATACTTCTAATTGATCAACTCCCTCCATAGATATCTGCACTATTTCACTTGTTGAAAATTTTTCTTTATATCTGCTTCCCAAAGTTAAAAGCTTAGAATATATTTTTTCTCTTAAAGTTTGCTTTACTCTTCCAGAAGCATTATACGACATATTTGACATTAAAATATTAAATCTGAATCTTAATATCACTATAACCAAAATAGCAATAGATACTTCTATTATATCAGCTTTTATAATATTTCCCTGAGATGCTTTTTGTATAATATTGGCCATAAAAAATACGGCAGTTATATTAAGTGCCAGATTAACAAGCTGTATTATAACATGCCAAGCTATATATTTTTTAGCATTTCCCATTAAAGATATAAGCCTTTTATTAATCATAAAATCTCCTTTATTTTTATTTGTATATTAATAAATAGTTCTTCTAATAATTTCTTTTATAGAAGAATTATCATAATCTCCATTCATCATACAGCTTATAATAAGAGAAAATATAGTATCTATAAATTTATTTGCTGTAAAATTATCATTAAATGCATCCTCTCTTACTTTTTCATCATTCATAAGAGTTTTATATAATCCGTCTTTAATATGATTTTTAATATTATTCATCATATTAATACCCTTATCTTTATTTTTACCAAACATCATTGTAGAGTGCATTGATAGAAAATTAGGATACTTTTTATCACCCTTATCCAAACTATCAAAAATGGTATCTATAATATTAATAAAATTATCAGACTCCAAGCATAGGTTTGAAGGATGAAATATATCAAGCCATACACTTGCAATAACAGCGATTGTAAGCTCTTCTTTAGATTTAAAATAATTATAAATTGATCCGACTGCAATATTAGATGCTTCTGCTAGAGAACGCATATTAATAGCATTGAGTCCTCTTTTTTTAATTAATTCTCTGCTTACTCTAAGTATCTCTTCTTTTGAAGTTACAATATTATTCATAAATTTAACCCTTTCATTTAATTTATAATTCTTACCAAATATAGTATCTTGCACCAATACTTATTCTTCCAAAACCAACCATATCTAATTTTCTAGGATATCCAAGTTGTGCTCCATTAAATATATCATGAAGTCCTCCTCCAAATTCCAATACTATAGCAACATGTCGGCTTACATTAATATTAAATCCTCCGCCTCCTCCAACCTCCCAATATAAAGGAGCGGAAAATAAAAATTTACCGCTTTTATCAGCATCAAATGATAAAAAACCAAAACTAAAAAAAGCAAATGCATATCTTGATATACTTATACTATCATTATAAACATCTTCATTTCCAAATGTGATTTTCTGCATAACTCCAAGCTGATACATATCAGGATTATCATCATATATTTTAGAACCTGCTATTGAAGTATAGCTTTTCATCTCAAAATTATTATACTTAAATAATTTAAATCCAAATTCTATATTGACACTAGTCTTTATAGTATCCGCACTGCTGTAAAGTCCTATAGAAAAAAATCTATTATCCATACCTGATACAACTTTATTTTTTTTATCTTCCTCTTCAGTATAAGCAATATCAAAAAAACTTAATGATATTATGTTTACTATGACAAAATATTTATATACTTTCATAATGAAACCCTAAATTATAATTTCTTATTCATCTAATTCCATACTGCTTTCGCATTCTTTTATAGTTTTTATATATACAAAGAAATATATATATTTTATAATTAGAACAATTGCCAAAGCTATTCTAGCATGCAAATTATTTACAAATATAAAAGCTATTATAATCATAATACTTACAGGTATTAATATGCTAAGTTTGGATTTTAATGTCATTGATTTTGATTCTACAAAACTTTCCAAATGATTTTTATAGAGTTTAGTAGATCTAAACCAATTATGAAATTTTTCTGAACCCTTAGCAAAGAAAAAACCTGATAATAATAAAAAAGGTGCCGTTGGAAGTATTGGTACTATTACCCCTATAATACCAACACCCATAAAAATAAATCCTAAAGATATAAATAATATTTTCATAAAAATGCCTTTTAAATGAACAATGTTCATTTTTGATGAAAAATAAAATCCAATAATAGATATGAGACATATCCTTATTGAACAATGTTCATTATAAACCTATTAAGAAGTTTGTCAATATGAAAAATAAAATTATATAAAAAATTATTTATTCAATAGATATTTATTTTCAGTTTCATTTGCAATATTATATATATTATTTTCATCTATTGTTTGTATAATACCATTCTTTACAACAATCTTTCCATTAACTATAGTATAATCTACAGTATTTTTCCATCCTATAGTTCCAAACAAAGATTTAGGATCAAAATTTGCACCTACCATTTCTAATTTTCTCATATCTATCATAAATAAATCAGCCGCCTTTCCTACTTCCAAGCTTCCTATATCATCTCTGCCTAAAATTTTAGCTCCTCCATTTGTAGCCATTTTTAATATATCATAAGCACTAGGAGCCTTATTACTAGAATTAAATCTATGAAGCAAATAACATACTCTCATTTCTTCAAGTAAGCTAGAACCATCATTGCTAGCACTTCCATCAACAGCAAGCCCAACTGGAACACCCAATTCAATCATTTCAGGAATTCTGCATACCCCTGAACTTAATTTCATATTTGATATAGGGCAATGAGCAACCCCTGTTTGAGTATCTGCCAAAAATTTTAATTCTTTTTCATTGAAATGAATACCATGTGCATACCAAACATCATTTCCAACCCATCCCAAAGATTCCATATATTCTAAAGGACGCATATTAAATTTTTCTTTTACAAATACCTCTTCATCTTTAGTTTCGCATAAATGAGTATGAAGTCTTACTTTTAAATCTCTAGCTAAAATGGCGGATTGTTTTAATAATTCTACAGTTACATTAAAAGGAGCACAAGGAGCTAAAGCAACCATTCTCATAGAATATTTTGAAGGATCATGATATTTTTCTACCACTCTTTGACAATCTTTTAATATATCATCTAATGATTGCACAACAGAATCAGGAGGAAGCCCTCCATCTTTTTTACTTAAATCCATACTCCCTCTTGAAGCATACATTCTAATACCCAAATCACTAGCAGCAGCAAATTGAGTATCTAATATACTATCCGAATGATTTTTTGGAAATAAATAATGATGATCAAAACAAGTAGTACAGCCTGTCTTTAATAATTCTCCCATAGCTGTCATAGAACTATAATATACAACTTCATTATTCAAATTCTTCCAAATCTCATAAAGATTAGTAAGCCATTCAAATAATTCCATATTTTGAACTTGAGGTAAATTTCTAGTAAATATTTGAAATAAATGATGATGAGTATTAATAAGTCCAGGATACATAAAATATCCAGAAGCATTAATTATATCATCAGCTTTTTTTTCTTCATTTCCAATATAAGTGATAACTCCATTTTCTATCAATAAATTAGATGAATTTAAAACCCTATCCTCATTATCACAAGTAACTATAGAAGATGCATTTTTAATAAAAATACTAGACATAATCAATTCCTTTTTAATAATAAAAATAATATTGATTTACTCTCAATGCAATTTAAAGTATAAAAAAAATTATACCTAATGTCAATGATTTAGTATTTTTATTAGAAAATTCAAATAAATATTATTTCTTAAATAAATGCAAATATGGAACATTCATTATTTCTGCCAAGCTAAGAGCCGAAAAATTAGCTTCTTCCATATTATAATCAGCACCATTATCTAATAGTACTTTTATAACCTCTTCAGGCTGATTTTTTATAATAGCAGTATGAAGAGGACTAACTCCTCTATCATTAATAGCATTTACATTTGCCCCCTTAGCAATTAAAGCAGCAACTACATCTGGATTATTTATTTGAACAGCCAAATGCAAACAAGATATTTTATTATCAGAATAATTTAAATCTTCTTCTGTACTCTTATCTATAAGCTCTAATAATTTATCTATATGTTCTTTATAGTCAAAATCTTCATCTTCTTGTTTTTTAATAATTTTGGAAAGCAAATCGTATAATTTTGATCTTTTATATAAATTAGTATTAATGGGCATTAATAAAAACCTCTGAGTTATAAATGTGTTTTATTATAATATTAACTTTAATTTCTTGCAATAAAATTATAATTCAAGTTAATAATAAACTATTATATAATATCATCTATACATTTAATAATATTATTTATAGAAGCTATACTAGAAAATCTAAAAACTACATATCCATCTCTATTTATTAAAAATTTAGTAAAATTCCATTTTATATTTTTATTAAAAAAATAATTACTATTATTGATAAGATATGAATATAAAGGCTCTATATTATCACCTTTAACATCTATTTTTTGAAATCTATCAAAAGTTGTATTATATTTTAATTTACAAAAATTATCTATTTCTTGATTAGATTCAGGGGCTTGATTTAAAAACTGATTGCATGGGAAATCTAGTATTTCAAAGCCTTTATGATTATATTTTTTATAAATATATTCTAAATCCTTATACTGTCTTGTAAACCCGCATCTTGTAGCTGTATTTACTATTAAAAGAACTTTATTTTTATATTTTGACAATGAAATATCATTACCATTAATATCTTTTACAGTATAATCATATATATTCATTTATTTTCTCTTTCTTTTTTCTTATATTCATTCCAAAGATTATCCATTTCTTCCAATGACATATCCTCTAATTTTTTGTTCATTTTATAAGCAGTTTCTTCTACATAATTAAATCTTTTTCTAAATTTCTCATTAACTTTTATAAGAGAATTAACAGGATTAATTTTATTCATACGAGCAAAATCAAGAACTGTCATTATAAGATCTCCTATTTCTTCCTCTAAATGCTCTTTATCACCTTCCTTATAAGCCTCTTTAACTTCCATAAGCTCTTCATCTACTTTCAAAAGAGAATCATCTATATTATTATATTCAAATCCTACACTGGCAGCTTTTTTCATTAATTTATATGATCTTTCCATAATAGGAAGTGATTTTGGAATTCCATCAAGTATACTTTTAAATCCATTTTCATTGTCATTTGATTTTTCTTCTTTTTTTATTTTATCCCATTGTTTAAGTATTCCCTGAACATCTCTAACATTACTATCTCCAAATACATGAGGATGTCTTCTTATAAGTTTTTCATTAATATTTTTACAAACTTCATCTATATTAAATTTATTTTCATCTTTAGCTAGCTCAGAAAAAAATACAACATGTAATAATACATCTCCTAATTCTTCTTTTATATTATCATAATCTCTATTATTTATACCTTCTATAAGTTCATAAGCCTCTTCCAGAAAACATGGTATAAGACTATCAAAAGTCTGCACCTTATCCCAAGCACAGCCATTTTCTCCCCTTAAAGTTTGTATTATAGATATAAGTTCTTCAAATGATTTCATTGGATAGCTCTCATTATTAACTTCGTTTTTTCATTTTCATATAATTTATTCTTCTAGGCTCAAGTATTGCATTATATATTATAGCATTTTTTATATCTAAAGAAGACAATATATTATTAATATGTATTTTATTTTCTTTTTTATATGAATTATTAAAATCATAATTTATATCATTTTTTATATTATTTATCTGTGAAATTTTAGAATTATATTTTTCCTGTAATTCTAATATTTCTCTATCATTATTTGAAGTTTCATAATTATTGTAATATACATCTTCATCTTTAGTATTTGATCTAAGAACTTCTTCATTATAATTTTTTAAAGTTTTAATATTTTTCTGCAATTCTCTAAATATTTGCTCTTCATTTTTATTATTTCTATTATTATTAAATTTTCTATTTTCTTTATTATAATTTTTTCTTCTATTATTTTTATTAGTTTTATTATCTTTATTTAACTTTTGTATTAAAGATACTATACCCCATATTATAGCTATTATTACATATATTAATAATTCCATAAAAAATCCTTATTTATTCAATTCTATTATACAAACAATAACAATATGTAATTTTTAATGATATTAATATTTTATATTAATTATCATTAGTATTATCTTTATCATAATCATCTTTTGTATTTTCTTTTTTATCCTTAGGTACCCTGTTATTTACAATTCTAGTAGTAATAGCATATATAGCAAGTAATATAAAACCTATTAATAAAAGCTTATTTATTAAAGACATAAAACCTCCAAAAAATATAGATTATAAAAAAGGTAAGGTATATAAACACCTTACCTTTTATATCTTAAAATACTTAATTTATTACCAAGTATCTAATGGGTCATCTTCTTCTCTATAAGTTTCTAAATACATATCTGTTTTAGCCATTAATTGATCGAAGTAGATATAATATTTACCATAAGAATCTCTAGGATCAACTTTTACATGTATACCCATGAATCTAATACCTTGCTCAACTTGACCTCTAAATTCTTCTTGTCTAACATTAGCAGGTACTTGTACAGTGATGTTTTTCCAACCCATAAAGTTAAGAGCTTCATCACCAACAGCTTGAGGCTTACCGTTTACATCATAAATATAGAAACTCATTCTATTATTATGGTTACGACCAGCTACCCAAACACTAAGTTCTTTAGTATAACCAGGTATTTTAACAGGTCTAGGAGGAGTAACAGAGAACCAAGGATAACCAGTTCTGAAATACTCTACTTTAGCACCTAAAATATATTTATTATTTTCTGCACCTTCAGCCACTACATCTGCAGGACCGCCTTCACGACGAATTATACTAACTATACCGTAATCTCTAGGCATAGAAGCTTGCCAAGTATTAGCAAATTCAAAATCATCTATTAAGTAGTTAGTAATAGCTTCAGTTACAAAGTTATTTCCGCTATCACCCTGATTTTGAGTAGTTTGCTCACCTGTTTGAGCCGCATCTTGGGCAAACAACAAGAATGCAACAGTTAGAATTAACATTGTTATCAAGATACTTAATCTTTTCATATTCATTCTTCTCCTTA
>CALXXQ010000074.1 GCA_944392715.1 uncultured Brachyspira sp. | reverse complement strand
AGGAACTAGAGTAATAAAATAATACTTTAGTTATATTAAATATAAATATACTAGATATTAAATTATCTAGTTTATTTATAAATTGTTTCTTTGATAACTTTATAATTATTAAATAGTTTCGATAATTAATAATTAATATGTTTTAATATAAAACTAAATAATAATTTAAGGATAATTTTTATATGAAAACTCTAATTAAAGAATTGAAGAATTCTGTGCCAAGAGTAGATGCTTTTGATAAAATAACAGGAAAAACAAAATATCTTAATGATATAGATTTTGGTAAAGATATTTTATATGCCAAAATAGTTCATTCTACAAAGGCTAGAGCTAAAATATTAAAAATAAATATTCCTGAACTTCCAGAAAATTATTACATAGTAGATTATAAAGATGTTCCTGGTAAAAATGCTTCTACTATGATAATATCTGATTGGAGACCTTTTGCTGATAATGATGTCAGGTATATTGGAGAAACAATATTACTTGTAGTCGGACCTGATAAAAATATAGTTTATGACATTGCTGAAAAAATTATAATAGAATATGAAGATTTAGAACCTGTATTAAATATAGATGATTCAAAGAAATTATTAGGCGGTCCGATAGTAGGCAATGATAATATATTCATTTCATTCAAAGCAGGATACGGAGACGTAGACGAAGCTTTCAAAAAAGCAAAAACAATTATAGAAGAAACTTATTATACACCATATCAAGAACATTTATATATGGAAGTTAATGGTACAGTAGGAGTTTGGGAAAATGGAGAAGTAATATTATACTCCTCTACTCAATGCCCATTCTATGTACAAAAGGCAGTTGCTCCTGTTTTGGGAGTTGAAGAGTCAAAAGTAAGAGTAATAGCTCCGCCAATTGGAGGAGGATTCGGAGGAAAAGAACATTATCCTGATATAATATCTGCTGCTGTTGGTGTTGCTGTACATAAAGTTAAAAAAACAGTTAAACTTATATTAGACAGACAATTTGATATGGCTTATAGTGTAAAAAGGCAGCCTGCTCAAATTAAAACTAGAATTGCTATAGATGAAAATAATAATATAACAGCTCTTGATGTAATTTCAGATATGGATGCTGGAGCTTATGAATCAAGTTCAAGAGTTATTATGCAAAGATGCACTTATACAGCTGCAAATGTATATCATTTTCCTAATGTAAGAGTTTTAGGAAGATTATATGCCACTAATAATGTACCTAGCTGTGCTTTCAGAGGTTTCGGCGGACCACAGGCAGTATTTGCTATAGAAAGAACTATGGATAATGCAGCAAGAAAAATTGGTATTGATTCTATAGAACTTAAAAAGAAATATTTCATTAAGCAAAATGATCCTACTATAACAGGCGGAATATTCCATGATAATATAATACTTCCAAAAATGCTTGATTTAGCCTTAAAAGAATCTAATTATGAAGAAAAAATAAAAAAATATAAAGATGATATGTATAAAGGTATAGGAATATCATGCTTTTTACATGGATGCGGATTTACAGGAAGCGGAGAAAGAGACATAATCAAATCGAAATTGAAATTAAAAAAGAAAGGAAATAAAGTATCAATACTCACTTCAAATACAGAAATGGGACAGGGTTTGCATACCACTTTTAGAAAAATTGCTGCATATAATTTAGAAATACCAATAGAAGATATAGATATACCAGAATACGATACTGATAAAATATCAAATACAGGTCCTACTGTAGCTTCACGCTCTGCTATGATAGTGGGATATCTAATACAAGAAGCCTCTAAGAAATTAAAACAAAAATGGAATGATGCTGAAGAAATAGAAATAATTCAAGATTATAAACACCCTGAACATTTGGTAGATTGGGATAATAATGCATTAAGAGGAGATGCTTATCCTAGTTATGGACTTGGAATTAATGTAGTTGAAGTAGAGATAGATAAAGTTACATTTGAAGTGAAAATTGTAGGTGTATGGGCGGTATTTGATGCGGGATATGCTATAGATGAAAAGATAGTAGAAGGACAAATTAAAGGCGGTATGGCACAGGCACTTGGATGGGGTGCTTTGGAAAATATAGTAAATAAAAATGGAAGATTCCTGCAAGTAAAAATGTCTGATTATATGATACCTACATCTTTAGATTTACCTGAAATAAAAACATATATTATGGGAGAGCCTTATAAGTATGGACCATCTGGTGCGAAAGGAATAGGAGAAATAACTTTTGATGGTGCTGCTAGTGCTTATGCTTCTGCTATGGAAAATGCTTTGAATTATCATTTCAATAAGATTCCTATTTTACCTGAAAATATAGCGGAGGTAATATAATGTCTATAAAATTTATAGTAAATGGAAATGAAGTTAATACAGAGTTAAATCCTTTAACAAGACTAATAGATTTTATAAGAGATGAATTAAAACTTACAGGTACTAAAGAAGGTTGCGGAGAAGGAGAATGCGGAGCTTGTGCTGTTTTTATGGATGGAAAAGTTGTTAACTCTTGTTTGATACCTATAGCATTATGCGAAGGAAAAGAAATCACTACAATAGAAGGATATACTGAAACAGAACGCGGTAAAATAGTAACAAAGGCATTTTTAGATGAGGGTGCTGTACAATGCGGTTTTTGTACTCCTGGTATGATAATGTCATCTGAATCTATATTAAATGAAACTGAAGGCAAACCTACCGAATATGATGTTAGAAAAGGATTATCTGGAAATCTATGCAGATGCACTGGATATGATCATATAGTAAGTGCTGTATTAAGAGCTTCTGATATAGCTTTTAAGGAGGGTAAGAATTTATGGAAGAAACTTTAAAAGCAAAAAATATTAATGAAGCATTGGATTTCAGATCTAAATATGATTCTGTAGTTTTTGCAGGCGGAACTGATTTGATGGTGGAACATTTAAGAGGAAGTAATTTAATAGCAAAATTCAATAAGCCTATACTATTTCTAAATTATTTAAATGAATTAAAAGAAATAAAAGAGGATGAAAATAATATTATTATAGGGGCATTGACAACATTTAATGATATTATTAAATCTGATTTAGTTCCTCAAGTATTAAAGGACAGTGCTTTAGAAATAGCAGGCCCTCCAATTAGAAATATTGCCACTATAGGAGGAAATATATGCAATGCCTCCCCTTCTGCAGACAGTCTTCCTGCTTTATATGCTATGGATAGTATATTGGTGTTAAAAAGTAAAAATGAAGAGAGAAAAATTAAAATTAGAGATTTTATTATAGGAGTAAGTAAAACAACATTAAAAAATGATGAAATACTTACTCATATAATTATACCAAAAAATAATTATAAATATTATTTCTATAGGAAAATAGGGACAAGACATGCTAATGCATTATCTAAACTCGCTATATGTGCTTTAGTTTGTAAAGAGAATGACAAATACAGATTTAAAATAAGCTTCTGTACTTTAGGTATTACTATAACAAGAGATGAAAGTATAGAAGAGAGATTTATAACATCAAATATTGATGATTGAAAAAAAAAAAAAAAAATGATAATGGAGGCTTATTCTTCTATAATAAAACCTAGAGATAGCGCAAGATCAACAGCACTATATAGAAAGAAATGTGCTTTAAATTTAATAGAATATTTTTTAGATACTATATCTATAAAATAAATAAAAAAATTGGAGTTAATTATGAGTACAAATGAAAAAACTCAAGACGTTTTGTTTCAATACGAAGGTATGCCCAAAATGTCCCAAGCATTTCCGTTAGCTATTCAGCACGTAGTAGCTATGATTGTTGGTTGTATTACACCAGCTCTTATAGTATCTTCTGCTGCTGGAATTCCAAGCGGAAGCCCAGAGCAAATATTATTAGTTCAGTCATCTTTAGTATTTGCTGCTATTTCAACTATTATAATGTTATTCCCTATCCCTATAACAAAAAATTATCATATAGGTGCTAGGCTTCCTATGATAATGGGTGTTAGTTTTGCTTATGTATCTACTATGCAGTCTATCGCTAGAGGACCTGAAGGTGCAGGACTTGGTGTTAGAGGTATAGCTATAATATGCGGAGCTCAAATAATAGGCGGTATAATTGCTATAATATTTGGTTTTGCAGTTGATAAGATAAGAAAGTTATTCCCTCCTCTAATTGCTGGTACAGTAGTTTTCACTGTTGGTCTTTCTTTATATCCTACAGCTGTTAGATATATGGCAGGCGGAAGCACTTTATATAAAATAAATGGAGAGGTTGTTCCTTTCGGTTCTTGGCAGTATTGGGCTGTTGCTGGAATTACTCTTGTTGCTGTTATTTTCTTTAACCAATTTACTAAAGGATTCTTAAAATTAGCTTCTGTATTATTTGGTTTAATAGTAGGATATATAGCTGCATTTTTCTTTGGTATGATTAATTTCTCAAGTGTTGCTTCTGCTGGTATTTTCCAAGCTCCTAAACTTATGCCTTTCGGTATAGAATTCGATCCTTCTGCTGCAATTGCTATATCTTTATTATTTGCTGTTAACTCTGTACAGGCCATAGGAGACTTCTCTGCTACAACTTCTGGAAGCCCTATTGGAAGAATGCCTACTGACCAAGAATTAAAATGCGGTATCACTGCTTATGGTCTTACTAATATGTTATGTTCTATATTCGGTTGTCTTCCTACTGCTACTTACAGCCAAAATGTTGGTATTGTTGTTACTACTAAAGTTATAAACAGAATAGTTTTAGGGCTTGCTGCTATTATAATATTAATTGCTGGTTTATTCCCTAAATTCTCAGCATTACTTACTACTATACCTTCTTGTGTATTGGGCGGTGCTACTATAATGGTATTTGCTTCTATTGCTATGACTGGTATTAAATTAGTATTCACTGAAAATATGGGTCCTAGAAATACATTAATAGTTGGACTTGCTGTTGCTTTAGGTATGGGTACTGTTCAAGTTGGTGGTGCTTTAGATACTTTCCCTGCTTGGGCTAAAACTGTATTTGGAAGCAGCCCTGTTGTTATAGCTACTTGTGTTGCTATTATACTCAATATAATTCTTCCTAAAGAAGAAGCTAAAAAATAAATATAAAAGCATAAGTTATTTATTAATAGCTTATGCTTTTTCTTTATTATACAAAATCTTCTCTAGTATCTATATCTTTTAATTTACTTTCATCTATAGTATAAAAAAAGCAATCATATAAATTTTTCTTTATAATCTTTAATGCTCCAATATCATTTTCTAAACTTAAAATATCATTAATATATTTAGAAGAAAATACAGCAGGGTTTGAAGGTCTATCATATGCAAACATAGAGCCTATATTCTTATGGCTATAATAAAAATATTTTATCATATTAAAAATATCTTTACTCTCTAAAAAAGGCATATCCGATACCAAAAATAAAAAATTATCAGCATTTAATTTTAAAGCCTCTTTAATACCTAATTTTATAGAAGAGCTTATTCCCTCATTATGCTTATCATTATAAACAGAATAATAATCTTTATATTCAAATGATTTATTTATTATTTCATCATATATACTTACAACTATTACAAATGTTTCTATATTTTTTAATTTTATATCATTTTTTAATAACTCTTTTACATTATTAATTTTCTCTATAGTGTTTTCAAATAATGTTTTATTATTAAGAGATTTGAATTTATGAATTAATTTATTTCCATTAAAACGTTTACTGCTTCCAGAAGCTAATATAATAAATGCTGTTTTTTTATAATTAATATCATTATCTTTTGTAAAATCATTTAAATACAATTGAATATTACTGCATCTATCTTTAAGCTTATCAATATAATATTTACTAGCTATATAATTAATTGTATCTAAATCAACTATTTTTTCACAATCAATTTCTTTGCATAAATTATATCTGAAACATACTTCTTTAAATCTTCTTCCCAAACTATGAAGACCCATAATAATAATTATTTTATATATTTTTCCATATAAAAACTCAGGTATAACAGGTTCATCATCATTAGGTATTTTAATGGCATGATATTTTGCCCCATCAGCTTCTATTAAAACAATATCAGAATATTTAATAGCATTATTTAATTCTTCATCTCCTGGATACATTAATTTTTTATCATCGTATTCTTTACCAAGTACAATAATATTATCATTATCAAAAGAATTTGAATTAATATTTTCTGTATATTTTTTAGTTTTAAATATTTTAGTTGTAGTAGTTATTACTACCCTTTTATCTTTATAATTTTCTGCTATTTTTTTTATGCAGGAAGTCTTTCCTCCAGCTCCGCATACAATAATAATTTTAGACATAAATATTAACCAATAGTTACCTCTCCTGTAGGTAAATCTATCATACCATATTTACTTTGATTAACAGAACCTATACTCATAAATAAAGTAAGATAACCAACACGTCCTATAAACATTAAAACTATAATTATTAATTTGCTCCATACAGTAAGAGTTGGAGTAATTCCCAAAGAAAGACCAACAGTACTTATAGCAGATATAACTTCAAATAATATAGGCATCATAGTAGGAGATTTCTCTATATAAAATATTATAAAAGATGATAATACAGAAATTGTTATTGCAAGAGTAACTATTGCAACAGATTTATTTACTGTTATATTTCTTATTTTTCTGCCATTAACTACAATATAAGGTCTATTAAAAACAGCTGTTATAACAGAAAACATAAATACAAATAATGTAGTAGTTTTTACTCCGCCTCCTGTACTGTTTGGAGAAGCTCCTACAAACATTAAAAATATAACAACACCTATAGTAACACTATTCATAGAACTATAGCTGATAGTTTCAAAACCTGCTGTTCTAGGACTTACACTCTGAAAGAAAGATACGAGTATTTTTTCTTTTAAAGGCAAATCTTTCAAAGCATTTGAATATTCATTAAAAAATATAAAAGCAGCTCCGAATATTATAAGTATTATAGTGGTATATATTACTATTCTAGCCTGAACATCAAATACATATCTCTTTCCAGCTATTTTATTAATTATAGCCCTTGTTACAGAAAGCATTACAGGATATCCAATACCTCCCAAAATAATAAGAAGCATAACTATAACATTAACAGCTATATTTCCCGAATATCTATGCAAATTATCCGTATATAAAGAAAATCCTGCATTACAAAAAGAGCTTATAGAATGGAATAATGCCGAAAACATTTTTCCAGGCAAACTAGGATTCTGTCCAACTATGAATAATGAAACAGCTCCCAATAATTCTATTAAAAATGTTGACAAAAATATCACTTTAACAGTTGATTGTATTATATCCTTATTTTGAGTATTAAACATCTCTAATGTTCTTACCCTATCTTGTACGCTTCCCTTATTAATTGAAAATAAAAGTACTATTGCTGATATGGACATAATACCAAGCCCGCCTATCTGTATAAGCATCATCAATACAATTTGTCCGAATAATGTAAACTCTTTAGAAATATCTATAACACTAAGTCCAGTAACACATACTGCACTAGTTGCTGTAAATAAAGCATCAACGAATGATAATTTTCCACTTACCGTACTCAATGGTAAATATAAAAGCAAACTTCCCAATGTTATTACAAATATAAATGATGCTATAATCATCTGATATAATGTTAATTTAGAATATGATAATCTAAGCCAATTTATAACTATAACAAAAAAGAAAAGTACTGAACCTAATATAGTCCATATTATTCTATTTGCATATACATCATAATATTTTTTACTAAAAAAATTAAGAAGAAGCAGTCCTATAAGCTGAATAATAGGAACTATTTTATATAATTTTCTTGGTGCTATTCTTATTTGATCTACAAATATAAATATAAAAAATATAGTAATTATATTAATTATTCTATTATAATGTAATATATAAAAATTATAAATATTAATTTGTCTAATTTGCATAAGAAGAACAAATATTGCAAATATAGAACCTGTTATAGCTATTAAATTTGAAATTCTTTTTAGGAATTCATCTATAGCCTGAATAATAGTTTTATTAGGATTATTCTGATTTTTATTATTAAATATATCTTTCATAAATCAATCTTTAATTAAAATAATAATTACTATTATAATATATATTGAAGTATATGTAAATATATAATTTTAGTTTTTGCAAGCAAAGTTCTCAATATTATTTTTTCTATTTATATCAAAATCTCCCCTCATACCAGTAAGAACATATCCGATTTCATCCATACTTTTTCTTAAACTTTCAACACCTTCAGCAGATTCTGTTCCTGTAGCTATTTTATCATTATAAAGCAAATATTTTTTTCTTACATTCATAGGAGATAAATTAGGCATAACAACATTAGAACCATGCAAAATGCCAAGCTCTCTGCCGCCTTCTTTTAAAGTTCCAAGTGCAGTAGTGGCTGGTATTAATGCTAATGGGAAAATCAAACGAACTATACTTATAAGTATTAATGTAAGCTCTAATTCTCCTTTCTTCTCATCAGCAAAAGGAGTATCATTATGAGGTAAAAAAGGTCCCATTCCTATCATCTCAGGATTAATATGCTTCATAAACATCAAATCATCAGCAATATTTTCCAAAGTTTGATAAGGGCTTCCTATCATTATACCTGTTCCTGTTTGATATCCTAATTTTTTCAATCTTCTTAAACATTCTTTTCTATTGTCTAAACTCATATCTGCAGGATGAAGTTTTAAATAATGATCATTATTTGAAGTTTCATGCCTTAAAAGAAATCTATTAGCTCCTTTTTCTTTTAAAACTCTATAATACTCTTCATCTTTTTCACCTATTGATAAAGTTAAAGCACAATCAGGATGTCTTTCTTTTATTGCCTCTACAATATCAGACATAATATCTATATTATAATAAGGGTCCTCCCCCCCTTGAAGCACAAAAGTTCTAAATCCTATTTCATAGCCTACATCAGAGCATAATAAAATTTCTTCTTTAGTTAATCTGTAACGTTCTGCATTTCTATTGCTTCTTCTTATTCCGCAATATATGCAGTCATTTTTACAGTAATTAGTAAACTCTATAAGACCTCTCATAAAGACATATTTTCCGAATATTTTATCAGCTTTACTTCTAGCTTTTACTCTTAAATATTCTTTTAATTCTTCTATCTCTTCCTGCTCATGTTCATTTAAATCTTTTAAATTAATATCATTTTTATATTCAAAAGATGATAAAAGAGTTAAAGCATCTTCACGAGAAATACTCTCTTCCATTTCCATTTTATCTATTATTTTTTTTGCTATATCTATATTACTCAATTTAATTTCCTTTTTAAATATATTTAACATTATTTATTTTTGCGATAGTCATTCCATAATTAGTTATAGGAATATTTTGCTCTTCGCATATTCTTATTCTATTTAATATATGCTTTCTAGTACCCATACATCCCCCGCAATGTATTACCAAATCATATTTTGATAAATCATCAGGAAAATCATTACCAGCAGCATAATCAATAGAAAAATCAAAACCAAATTTCTTTTTTAATAAATTAGGAATTTTTACTCTTCCTATATCTCCCTCTAAAGGCACATGAGTACAGCTTTCGGCTATTAATAATTTACTGTTTTTAGTTAATTTATCTATAAAGTCGGCACCTCTTTTATAGATTTCTTCATTGCCTTTATACCTTGCAAAAAGTACTGAAAAAGATGTAAGCAGACTCTCTTTAGGTTTTAATTTTTCTACTTCTTTGAAAACCTGAGAATCTGTTATTATCACTTTAGGAGGCTTGCTTAATGCTTTTAATGCATTTTCAAATTTATCGAATGTAGATGCCATTATTACAGCTTTATTATCTAAAATATCTCTTATAGTCTGTACCTGAGGAAGAATAAGCCTTCCTTTAGGAGCTTGAATATCCTGAGGCATAACAAGCATTACAATATCATCTTCATTTACTATATGTCCTGTAATACTGATTTCTTCTGCTTTTGGAATTGTTAATTTGATAGTTTCTATAAGTTTATCTATATTTAATCTGCTTGAAGCACTTATTGAAACTGTTTCTAAATCGAATATATCTCTTATATTTTGTTCTACATTTTTATAATTACTATTTAAATCTATTTTATTTAAAATTGCTATTGTTGGTATTTCTAAACTTACAAGTTCATTTTTCCATTTTAATTCAAGTAAATAATCATTATCCTCAAAAGAAGCATCAAATACAAGCAAAGCTATATCAGAAGATTCCATTGCTTTTTTTGTTCTTTTTATTCTTAAAAGTCCAAGTTCTCCCTCATCATCAAAACCTGCAGTATCAACTATTGTGCATGCTCCTAATGTATTTATCTCCATAGCCTTTTTAACAGGATCTGTAGTGGTTCCTGCTGTATCAGAAACTATGGCTACATCTTGATTTGCAATTGCATTTATTATGCTGGATTTACCTGCATTTCTTCTTCCAAATATTGCTATATGGGTTCTGTTTGAATTAGGTGTTTCATTCATTTTTAATCTTCCATAATTATATATTCAGCTTTTTTTATATTTTAAATATACAAAAAAAGCTGAATTAATAAATTAATAATTAATTAAAATTTAAAATCCCTCCTGCCCTCATCTATGCCTTTCAAAGCATCTATAAGCTTAGCTTTTACTTTTTCATTAGGGACTCTTTCTATCTCATTTTGCATGATTTTATCTATTGATTTTTTTGTTTCATCTTTAGCATAATCATTTTCATATTCTTTTAAAGTTATAACAGCATTAGCCTGACAGAAGTTTTTAATTTGTCCGCTCTTAGCAAATGCCATAAATCTATCGCCTGTTCTTCCTTCTCTATAACAAGCTGTACAGAAGCTAGGCAAATAGTCAATATCAGCAAGCCATTTTATTATATCATCAAGAGAACGATTATCAGATATTTCAAATTGTTTAGAATTCTCTTCTTCCTCTTCAACATATCCTCCAACACTTGTTCTAGAGCCTCCGCTTATCTGAGAAACTCCAACCTCTAAAACTTCCTCTCTTGATTTCTGGCTTTCTCTTGTAGAAACTATTATTCCAGTATAAGGAACAGCTATTCTTAAAACAGCAACTATTTTTTTGAATAAGCTATCAACTATAGCATTAGGGAAACTTTTTACATCAACATCATCAGCAGGTCTTATTCTTGGAACACTTATAGTATGAGGTCCGCATCCGAAAGTATCTTCTAAATGTTTAGCATGATAAAGCATAGCAGTAAAATCATATTTATAATTATAAAGTCCGAATAATACACCTATACCAACATCATCAATTCCAGCTTCCATAGCTCTGTCCATTGCTTCAGTATGATATTCATAATTGCTTTTAGGACCGCTTGGATGAACTTTTTCATAAGTAGGTTTATGATAAGTTTCTTGGAATAATACATAAGTACCAATACCAGCATCTTTAAGTTTTTTATAATTTTCTACTGTAGTTGCAGCAATATTAACATTTACTCTTCTTATTGCTCCATTTTTATGCTTAATGCTATATATTGTATTTATAGATTCAAGCAAATATTCCATACTAGCATAATCAGGATCTTCACCTGTTTCTAATGCAAGTCTTTTATGACCCATATCCTGTAATGCTATAACTTCTGCTCTGATTTCATCTTGAGTCAATTGTTTTCTTGCTATATGCTTATTTTTAGCATGGTACGGACAATAAACACATCCATTAATACAATAATTTGATAAATAAAGAGGTGCAAATAAAACTATTCTTTTTCCGTATATTTCAAGTTTTATTTTTTTAGCTATTTCAAACATTTCATCTTCAACACTCTTATCATCGCATAAAAGTAAAGCTAATGCTTCATTAGGTTCGAGACCTTTCATCTCTTTAGCTTTGTCTAATATCTCTCTTATATTATAATTTCCGCTTTCTACTTGAGATATAGTTTTTAGAATTTCTTCATCATTAATAAATTCATTTGCATTTCTTGATTTTGAATCATACTTGAATAAAGTTGAATAAGACATAAATATAACTCCTAATAATTAAACTGTATATTATTTCTTGTTGGCATATAATGCTTTAGCGGAAACGCCTTCAAGCATACCAAGTTTACCCGTTAAACTATTAATTTTATCACTAGGAGCATTTAGGACTACACTAATTATATTTATATTTTCTTTTCTATAAGGGATTCCCATTCTTCCTATAATAAAATCGCTATAATCATGCAAAATATCATTCACTTTTGAAATACCATCAGTGTCTTCAATTATAATACCTATAACAGCAATTCTATTATTTTCCATTCTCAATAAATCAGTATTATATAATAAATAAATTATTCCTTTATGATAAACATTAGTAGTTATTCATTCAGGCTATTAATATTATAGTCATTATTATTCGTTTTGTAAATAGTTTTTTATGATTTTTAAGAAAAAATATATAATTTTATATTTATTTCTCTATTCTAAAAAACTCCATAAGAGACTGCAATTCTCTAGCATCATCATATAGAGATATAGATGAAGCTGTAGATTCTTCAACTAATGCAGCATTTTGCTGAGTAATACTGTCCATTTCCATAACAGCCTTATTTACTTGAGAAACACCTGATTGCTGTTCTAATGCCGCTGAACTTATATCCCTTATTATATTTGATGTCTCTTCTATTCTGTCTTTTATACCAATAAATATTTGTTCTTGACTTTCCACTTTTTTATTGGCTTTATTAATTTTTTCATATACCTGATTTATTAATTCAGTTATATCCTTAGAAGAGTCCTGACTGCTTTGAGCTAAACTTCTAACCTCACTTGCTACAACAGCAAAACCCTTTCCCTGCTCTCCTGCTCTTGCTGCCTCTACTGCCGCATTAAGTGCTAATATGTTAGTTTGAAATGCTATACCTTCTATAACTTTTATAATATCTTTTATCTTTTCACTATAAGCATTTACTTCATGCATACTTTGAACTGTATCTGTTATAATCAATGATGCATCTTCTATAGCTTCTCTGCAGGACTTCATCATTTCATTTCCTTTTACTGAATTATTAGCAGACATTGTTATTGCTGATGATATCTGTTCCATAGAAGAAGCTGTTTCCTCAAGATTTGCAGCTATATTTTCAGCTTTATATGCTAAATCTTTATTACCAGATGCAAGACTATTAGCAGCATCTGATATTTTATTTGCATTATGTAAAGTTGTTTCTATTACCTCTATAAGTCTATTTCTCATAGAATTAAAAGAATTAGATAATATACCTAATTCATCTTTTCTTTTTAAAGCTTTTCTGCTTGCAATCAATTTTCCATCTTCTATTTCTTTAGCCTCTTCAACTATAATATTAAGAGGTTTTATTATACTTCTTGTAAATAAGAAAACAACTAATGTCATAAGAAGCATAGATATTATACCTATTATTATACTTATTATTATAATAGATTTATTAACCTCATAAATTTCTTCTTCCTCCATGGCATAAGCAACTATCCAAGGATGAGCTCTCATTTTTTTATAATATCCCATTCTTTTACGGTTATCAGTTATATATTCAACATTGCCATTCATACTTCCAGATTTAAAAATTCTATCATATTCATTTGGAGCATCTTTAGATATTTCATTAAAATCAGTATCCATAACAACTTTCAAAGCATCATTTATAGTAACTATTCTGCCGCTTCTTCCCAAACGAATATTACTAAAATAGTTTTTATGTATTATAGAAGATCTTACTATCAATACTAAATAACCGATTACATTATCTCCAAAATCTAATACTCTAGTACCTATTGATACAGTATTTTCCCCTGTCTTAGCTGATTTTCTCATATTATTACCAATAGCATATTCATCTCCAGCCTTCAATTTATTCCACATGCCAGGTCTGAATTCTGCCATACTTCGTCCTGTTAATTCATTATCCTTATCTAATAAAATAGTTCCAATGGTATCAATAACATAAATATTTTCTAAATATTCATTTCTTTTTATAAATAAATTCAAATCAATATAACTAGCATTCCTATAAGCCTCATCTCTATATATTAAAAAATTTCTTATATTAGCACTGCTTGCATAAGCTATAGAAACCATAATCTGTGCATCCAGTATAGAGTCAAATAAATCAGCATACCCTCCAACTGTATTTTCAAAACCAGTATTTATGCTTTGAGTAATGCCTTTATTCGTGAAGAATATTGATGATGTTAATAAGAAAACAAGCATTAATGCAGACATCAAACTTATAGTTATAGGCATTTTAAAAGATAAACTACTGAACCTACTCATAAAATATACTCCTAACAATATTTTAAGAAAAAAAATACAAATATGACAAATTATGAAAACCCTAACTATGTATATAGTATAGACAAAAAAAATATATTGTCAACAAAATTATAAAAAAATAATAATATATATGCGATTTAAACATATATATTATTATTTTTTATATTATTTTTCTATTCTAAAAAAGTTCATAGTTTCTTGCAAATGCTTTGCATCATTGTATAGTGATATAGATGAAGCTGTAGATTCTTCAACTAAAGCTGCATTTTCCTGAGTTAAAGTATCCATCTCTTCAACTGCCCTATTAACCTGAGATACACCTTCTTTTTGTTCAACCGCTGCTTCTGTTATATTTTTTATTGTATCAGCAGTTTCTTCTATCTGATCTTTTATACCTACAAATAACTGCTCCTGACTTCCAACTATTTGATTTGCTCTATTAATTTTTTCATATACTTGATTTATCAATTCTGTGATATCTTTAGCAGAATCCTGACTGCTTTGCGCTAAACTTCTAACTTCACTCGCTACAACAGCAAAACCTTTTCCCTGATCTCCTGCACGTGCTGCCTCTACTGCTGCATTAAGTGCCAAAATATTAGTTTGGAATGCTATTCCTTCTATAACCTTAATAATATTTTTTATTTTCTCGCTATCTGCATTTACCTCGCTTATACTTCTTACCGTATCTTCAACAACTGATGCAGCATTCTCTATAGCCTCTCTGCATGACTTCATCATCTCATTACCTTTTACTGAATTATTAATAGATATAGTAATTGCAACAGCTATTTCTTCCATAAAAGAACCTGTTTCCTCAAGGCTTCCTGCTGTACCTTCTGCTTTTTCAGCTAAATCTTTATTTCCAGCAGCAAGACTATTAGCAGCCTGCGCCATTCTATTAGCTTCGCTTAATGAGCTTTCTATTATCTCTATAAGCTTATATTTCATATTATGGAAAGAAACTGATAATTCACCAATTTCATCTTTTCTATTTACTTTTCTTCCATGCATAATAAGCCTGCCCTCTTCTATTTCCTTCGCCTCTTCAACTACAATACTAAGGGGTTTTGTTATACTTTTGGCAAACATAAACATAATTATAATCAGAGCAATTATAGATAATAAAGCAACTATAAGAGTAATACCTATAGTAGTTCTTATTTGTTCAAATATTTCATCTTCATTCATAGCGTAAGTAACAATCCAAGGCTGCACTCTCATTTTTTTATAATAGCCCATTCTTATTGTATTGCCATTTCTATAGCTATAAGGCCCTTCATCATCAGCACCATTAAATATATTTTTATATTCAGCAGGTGCTTCTTTATTTATATTAGCAGTATCCATATCCATAGTAACTATAAAATTTTCATTTACAGCAACTATT
>CALXXQ010000073.1 GCA_944392715.1 uncultured Brachyspira sp. | reverse complement strand
ATTGAACAAAATTTAAAAGATTATGAGAATAAAGGCGGAGTAATAAAATACCCATTTCCTGTTATAGATTTTGCTTTTAGAAATTTCGGATTAGATGTTCAGTATGATGAAAGGTTATTCTCTAAATATAAAAATAAAGCAGGTATGATAAATATAAAAAAATCTGTTATAAATATTAACCCTAAAAGAGAAGATTTTAAGATAGGAGATTTCGTAGTACCTAAAGAATTTTATATAGAAGAATCTGAAAGTCAAATTATAGCTCATGAAATAGGGCATTATGTAAAATACAAAAATATAGACAATAAAGATCTTTTTGATAAGGCTTATTATGTTGATGAGTATTCTAATATAATGTTTAATAATGAAGTATTTGCAAATAAATATGCTAGAAATTTATTAATTCCTAAAGATGAATTAAAAAAATTTCTTTCTAAAAATGAAATGATAGGCACAATAGATTTGATAAGAGAATCGGCAGTTATAAGAAAATATTTCGGTGTAACGGAGTTTATGCTTGAAGTTAGACTAAAAGAATTAAAAATACCATTTGTAAATGGATATTATATACCAGATCAATTAAAAAAAGATAATCTCATATATAGTAGAGAAAATTTATTAACATTAATGGAAATATCTATAGGGAATGGTTTTGGTTTAACACCTAATTATGGAGATGCTGAAAAAATAGTATATTTGTATAATAAAGCAACTGGAGAAAACAGAGACAGCGGACCTATCTATATGACATTATGGAGAATAGCAAGGGGAAAATATGATCATTTTGCAGAAATATGTGAAAGAAGATTAAGATTTATAAATGATCAAAGAAGAAAAATACCTGACATACAAAAACAAATAATATTAAAAAAATTAAAAAAAGAAGGGGCAAATAAAATAACTATATTCGGTTCATTTGTAAAAAAAGGTAAATCGATTTTTAATGATAAAAGCGATATTGATATATTAGTGAATTTTGAAGAGACTAAAAGCATGTTTGAAATGATAAGAATAAAAAATGAATTAGAACAGATGCTTTCAAGAAAAGTTGATTTGGTTCCTGAAAATAGTATAAAAGATTATATGATTGAATCAATAGAAGAAAATAAAGAAGTACTATTATAATTAAAGTAGGTAAAATAAAATGAAGAAAAGTGATGTATACTATATTAATGATATAAAAAAATGTATAAGTTCGATAGAAGATTATCTGCTTGAAATAAAAGATAAAAATGATTTTCTTAATAATGAAAGAATGCAAAAGTTAATGATATACGAAATAATGATTATAGGTGAAGCATCTTCCAAAATATCAATGGAAACTAAAAACAGCAATCCTCAAATAGAATGGCGTTTGCTTTCAGACATGCGTAATTTTTTAATACACCAATACCATGATGTTTGCAATGATATAGTATGGGAAACAGTGAATAAAGATATTCCTAAATTAAAGGAAGATATCTACAGCATACAATTATAGGAGTCCTAACAATAACTACATTACCAATAAGAATTTAAATAATTTAAATTGAATAATAATAGTTTTGCGGGGCTTTGCTGCGAAGCACACAGACGTGCCGCACCCCGCTTCTTTTGGACGCTGTCCGCCTTTGGCGTGACACAGGCTAAGCCCGCCTGCAGCGAGAACCAAAAGAACTGCAATAATAATATAAAAGGAGCCCCAACAATGACACACCCACTCCCCTCAGGCTGGCAAGAAGTAAAACTCGGAGATATAACTAAAATATTAGCAGGTGGAACTCCAAGTACAAAAAATAAGGAATATTGGAATGGCAATATATTATGGTTAACTTCTGGAGAATTAAATAATAAAAAAATATATACAACAAAAACAAAAATAACAGAAAAAGGTTTAGAAAATTCTAATACAAGAATAATTCCTATTGAATCTATATTAATAGGATTAGCAGGACAAGGAAAAACAAGGGGAACTGTTGCAATAAATTATGTAGAATTATGCACAAATCAATCAGTAGCTTCTATATTACCTAATGAATATTTTATACAAAAATATTTATATTATCAATTAGATATGAGATATAAAGAACTAAGAAGTTTGTCATATGGAGATGGTGGACGCGGAGGATTAAATTTAAAAATATTAAATAATTTAATTGTTAAAGTTCCACCCCTAGAGGAACAAAAACGCATAGCAGAAGTATTGTCATTATGCGATGAGGTCATAGAGAACCTTACGGAGTTAATAGAGAAAAAAGAGCAGTATAAGAAAGGCGTAATGCAAAGACTGCTAAGCGGTGAAGTGCGATTCAAAGGTTTTACGGACGAGTGGAAAACAGTGAAACTCAAGGATATTTTAATAGCTGGTTCAAAAGATAGAGTAAATGATACTTCAAAATATAAAAAAATAACAATAAAACTACATAATAAAGGAATAGAATTTGCAAATATAGAAAGGAAAATGGCTGATAAAAGACCTTTTTATATTAGGAAAAAAGATGAAATTATTATAGGAAAACAAAATTATTTTAACGGAAGTATTGCAATAGTAAATGAGGAATTTGATAATACAATATGTTCAAATGCTATAATGAGTTTTAAAGTTAATAATAGCTGTAATAATAAATTTATATATTCATTATTATCAAGAGAATCATATATGAAAAAATATTACCATTTGGCTAATGGTACAGGACAAAAAGAACTATCTGAAAATGATTTTTTTAACTTTACATTATCAGTTCCAAGTCTAGAAGAACAGAAAAAGATTGCAGGGCTGCTTTCTGCTATAGATGAGGACATAGAGAATCTTAAAAAGCAGTTAGAACTTCGTAAACAGCAGAAGAAAGGGCTTATGCAGAAATTATTAACAGGTGAAGTGAGGGTTTAAAGTTTAGAATATAATTGTATAATGAAAAGTAATCAGCCGCACGTACATTGTACTATCTTAAAAGCTGAGCAATACCGTGCGGGTTGCCCGTATGGCGAATACAAAATAATTATAATCTTGGGGGATTAATTTTTATTTCTAAGATTGATTTTTAATTCTTGATAACTTTTTATTTTAATACTTTATTGTATAATGTTGGATAATCAGCCGCACCTACAGTAGACTATCTGTAATATTAAGAAATACGGTGCGGAATGCCCGTATGGGAATACGCGAATACAGGAGTTTTTTATGAATGAACAATACAGCGAAAGAATATTACAAAATAAAGTTATAGAACTTTTTAAAAATATGGGATATCAATATTTAAGCCCTGAAGAAGCTCTTAAAGAAAGAGATTATGA
>CALXXQ010000072.1 GCA_944392715.1 uncultured Brachyspira sp. | reverse complement strand
TGTTAATAAAAAAAATAATTTTGGGGATACTGCTATAATGATGGCATCTATTGTTGGAGATTCTGATATTGTAAAAACATTAATTGCCGCTGGAGCCAATATAAATGAAAAAGGTTCTAATGGAGGATCTGCTTTAATATATGCGGCAAGATTTGGAAAAATAGATGTAGTTAGAGAATTATTAAAAAATAAAGCTGATATTAATATTACAGCTGATGATGGAACTACTCCTATATTGGCTGCATGTATAGATGGTCATAGTGATGTGGTAAAGGAATTAATAAAAAATAATGCTGATGTTAATAAAGCTGATAATGTAGGTTATAATCCATTAATAGTTTCAGCTATAGAGGATCATATAGTTATAGTTGAGGCTTTATTAAATGCTGGTGCTGAAATTGATGCTGGTACTAATGAGGGATATACTGCATTAATGGGAGCTGCTATTAAAGGAAATATGGAAATGGCTCAAGTTTTATTAGATGCTGGGGCGGATATAAATCATAAAGCACCAAATGGAAAAACAGCTTTGATTATGGCTCAGGAAAAAAATCAAGATGAAATGGTGAATTTTCTAAAGTCTAATGGAGCAGAATAATATTTTAATTGTTTATTGTAATAAAATACTATTGTTTTTTTATTTTTTATAATATAATATTTACTAAATAAAAAAATAGGTTATAAATGTTTAGAGATAGTAATATAACAACTCAAGATTTACTTAGATCCGTTAGGCAAATAGAGATAAAAACATCTAAAATAGTTAACTCATATTTTGCAGGGCAATATCATTCTGCTTTTAAGGGGCAGGGTATAGAGTTTGATGAGGTTAGAAAATATACAATAGGCGATGATGTTAGGGCTATGGATTGGAAGGTTAGTGCTAGATATAATGAACCTTTTATAAAGCGTTTTAGAGAAGAGAGAGAATTAAGCGTTATAATACTTGCTGATTTTTCTGCATCTACAGATTTCGGATTTACAAAGACAAAGCATAATTTAATTGTTGAGCTTAGTGCATTACTTAGTTTTTCAGCTTTAAAAAATAATGATAAAGTTGGACTTTTAATATTTACTGATGTAGTAGAAAAATTTATTCCTCTTAAAAAAGGAAAGAACCATGTCCTTAGAATAATAAGAGAGCTTATAGAGGTTGAACCTAAAAGTGCAAATACAAATATAGCAAATGCATTAGAATATTTCAATAGAATACAAAAAAGAGACAGCATTACATTTTTAGTTACAGATGCTTGTGCAGATCTTCCAAAAAAAGAAATTGATATTACAAGAAAACGTCATGATTTTATAGTATGCTTAGTTAATGATGATTTAGAGTATAATCTTCCTAGTTTAGGAGGAACTTTGGTATTATCTGATTTAGAAAATGAAGATTATGTTTATTTTGATATGTCTAATAAAAAAATAAGAGAAGAATACTTCAATGAGCAAAATAAAATTATGGAAGACAGGCTTGATTTTCTAAAAAGAAATTCCATAGAAAGAATTATTCTTGATACTTCAAGTGATTATGTTAATGAAGTAATGAAATTTTTTGTAAAAAGAAGAAGATAATTTTTAGTACAAATAGTATTTTTTTAATATTTATTTATATCATATATATATATTATACTATCATAGTAAAATTGTAAAAATTAGTTTAGGATAATTATAATGGATATAAATTATATTATAAGTGATTATGTTAAAATTATTACTGAAAATAATGATATTGATTCAATAGTTTTATCAGGTTCAAGAAGCAGTTTGATTAATGATGATATGTCTGATTATGATATTTATATTTATTCAAAGAATAGGGCTAATATATCAGATAGAAAATGTTTTGCTGATAAATATGCTTCCCATTATGAGATAGGTAATGATTATTTTGAGCATGGTGATGAGATTATATTGAAAGAAAGCGGTATATGTTTAGATTTTATGTATAGGGATTTGTCTTGGATTGAAGGCGAATTAGAATATGTATGGAGAGGATGCAATTCTAAAATAGGATATACTACTGCTTTTTTATATAATGTAAAACATTCAAATATACTTTATGATAGAGACGGAATTTTTAAAAAATTTCAAGATGAATTAAATAGCGAATATCCAGAAAAATTAAAAAACAATATAATAGAAAAGAATTATAATGTTATGTATGCTAAAAATACTGCTTCTTTTTATGAACAATTAGAAAAGGCTGTAAAAAGAAATGATTTTGTAAGTATAAATCATAGAATGACTGCTATATTATCATCATATTTTGATATTTTATTTGCTTTGAATAAAGAACTTCATGTTGGAGAAAAGAAACTTTTGGATTATGCATTAAAATTATGCAAAAAAATACCTGAAAATTTTGAGAATGATTTAACAAATATTATATTTTATGATATAAATGATGTTTATAATGGCAATATTTTAGAAAAAATAAAAAAAATTATTAAAAAAATAAAAGAAATTTTATAATTTTCTTCTTATAATTAGAATATAATTTTTTTTATTGTATTGAAAATAATTTTATGATATAATATTGAAGTTAATTTTTTAATTTAGGAAAAAACAATGGAGAATCTAGAGGAGCTTCATAGCTTTTTAAAAAACAGCATAGAAAATGCTAATACTCAGGCAGAAATAGATGATATAAGAATTCGTTATTTAGGACGTAAAGGAAAAATAACTGAGCTTTTAAAAGAATTATCTTCTATTAGTAATATTGAAGAGAAGAAAGAGTTTGGAAAAAAGATTAATGAAATAAAGAATTATTGTGAGAATGCATTATCAGATAAGAAAAATGCAATATCAGAAAGAGAATTCTTATCTTCTTTAGAGAAAAATAAAATAGATATAACAATGCCAGGAAGAAGACCTAAATCTGCTGGTATTAATTTACTTACAAGAGTAGAAGAAGAAATAGTTTCTATTTTAACAGAAATAGGTTTCAGAGTTGTTGAGGGTAATGAAATAGAAGATGATTTTCATAATTTTGAGGCATTAAATATACCATATTATCACCCTTCAAGAGACAGCCATGATTCTTTCTTTATATCAAAAGAGCATGTACTTAGAACTCATACATCAGGTATGCAGATAAGAACTATGCTTGAAACTCCTCCTCCTATAGCAGTAGTTTCTCCAGGTAAATGTGCTAGAAGAGATGCTATAGATTCAAAACATTCCCCTGTATTCCATCAAGTTGAAGGACTTATGGTTGACAGTGGAATAAGCTTCAATGATTTAAAAGGAATATTAGAATTATTTTGTAAAAAGATGTTTGGGGATAAAACTCAAATAAGATTAAGACCAGATTATTTTCCATTTGTAGAGCCTGGTGCTGATTTAAGTGCCACTTGTGTAATATGCGGAGGAAGCGGATGTAAAACTTGCGGCGGTGAAGGTTGGCTTGAGCTTATGGGAGCTGGTATGATTCATCCTAATGTGTTTAAGCATGTAGGTTATGATATAAATAAATATACAGGTTTTGCCTTTGGTATGGGTATAGAAAGAGTTGCTATGATTAAATACGGCATTACCGATATAAGAATGTTTTATGAAAATGATATAGATTTCTTAAAACAATGGTAAATATAATTTTATAAGTGAATTAATTAGAGGATACAATAATGAGAGTTCCATTAAGTTGGCTAAAAGAATTCGTAAATTTAGACGGATTTGATGTAGAAGAAATTGCTAAAAAAATAACACTTGCTGGAAGTGAAATTTCATCAATAGAAACTACAGGCGGAGACATACCAGGTGTTATTATTGGTAAAATAATATCTGTACATAAGCACCCCGATGCTGATAAATTAAGCGTATGTAAGGTTGATGTAGGTGATGGGGATGTGCTCTCAATAGTTTGCGGAGCCTCTAATGTAAGAGAAGGTATATATGTTCCTATTGCTATGATAGGCGCTAAGCTTCCAAATGGGCTTACAATAAAAAAGGCTTCTATAAGAGGTTTTGAAAGTAATGGTATGATTTGCTCCAGAACCGAGCTTGGATATGATGAAATAGAAGGCGTTTATGGTATTTGGATATTAGATGAGGATATAGAAAAAGTACATGCGGATAAAGATAGTATATTAGGTAATTCTCTTTCTACTATAGTAGGAAGTACTGACCATATATTTAATGTTGAAATTACTGCTAATAGAGGAGATTTAGTAAGTATTATAGGTTTTGCTCGTGAATGTTCTTTAGTTTTAGAGAGAAGAGTAAGTATTCCTTCTGTTAATACATATGATGCTGCAGGCGGTAATATAGATATAACAGTTGAAAATCAGGAAAGCTGTTATAAATATGTTGGAAGGCTTATAAAAGATATAACTGTAGGACCTTCTCCAGATTGGATGCAAAAAAGACTTAAAATGTGCGGTATAAATCCAATTAATAATATAGTTGATGTTACTAATTATGTTATGCTTGAATACGGACAGCCTCTGCATGCTTATGACTTTGATAAAGTAAAAGATAGCAAAATTATAGTAAGAAATGCTAAAAGCGGAGAGAAAATTAAGCTTCTTGACGGAAGGGAAATAGATCTTACAGATGAAGTTTTGGTTATTGCTGATAGTGAGAAGCCTATAGGTGTCGCTGGAGTTATGGGAGGCGATTCTACTAAAATTGAAAATGAAACTAAAAATATATTAATAGAAAGTGCATATTTTGACCATATAGCAGTTAAAAAATCTACTATAGCAACAAATACAAAAACAGATGCTTCATATAGATTTGAAAGAGAGATTGATCATACTCTTACACTTGCGGCTTTAAATAGAGTAGTTGATTTAATAGTAACTTTAGATAATTCTTGTAAAATAGCTTCAAGATCTAAAGAAGTTAATGTTAGACAATTTGAAGCTAATAGAATAGTATTTGACTGCGGACTTGTTAAGAGATATTTAGGTCTTAATATGAATAGAATGGAAATATCTTCTATATTTAAAAGATATGGTTTTAAAGCCGCAGGATTAGGAGAGAATAATTTAAAAGTTGATATACCTTTCTATAGACATGATTTATCTATAGCAGAAGATTTAATAGAAGAGATTGCTAGAGTTTATGGATATAATAATATAGATTCTAATGTACCTCATATTAAATGTAATCCTATTAATACTGATTATTCAGAAATTAGTTTTATTAAGCATAGAATGGCTTCTTATGGTCTTTATGAAACAAAGCAGTATTCTATGGGAGATAGTAATGTATTTAAGTCTATAGGAATAGAAGAAGAAAAATTGATAAAGGTAGTAAATCCGCTTACTAATGAAATGGATGTATTAAGACCTACTACTTTGGTTTCTCTTCTTAACAGTGTAGTATATAATCAAAATCATAGACATAAAAACGGTGCTTTATTTGAAGTTGGAAATATATTTTATAAAGAAAATGAAGGCTTTACAGAAGAAAAGCATTTATCTGCTGTTATGTTCGGTCTTTATCAGGAAAAATTATGGAATAAAGATGCTAGAGCATATGATTTCTTTGATATGAGCGGAGTTGTTGAAGAGCTTTTAATAAGAGATTTAAAATGTACTGATTATAATTTAATACCTAAAGAGCATAAATGGTTTATACCTACTATGTCTGGTGAAATTGTTATATTTGGTGAGAAGATAGGTATTATTGGAAGACTTCATCCTAAGCTTTTAAAGATTTTTGATATAAATAGTGAAGTTTATTTCTTGGATATTGATATTAGAAAAACTTTAAAGCTTATTAAAGAAAGAGTAAAAAAACAGAAATTAAAAGATATAGGAAAATATCCTGCTGTATTTAGAGATTTAGCTTTAGTTTGCGGTAATGATATAGAGTTTAGTAAAGTTATTAAATCTATAAGTAAATTTAATAATATTATACAGAATGTTGATGTTGTTGATAGATATGTAGGCGAGCAGGTAGGAGAAGGAAAACAGTCTATTGCTATATCTATAACATATTATGACCCTAATAAAACTTTAAGAGAAGAAGATATTAATAATGTTGAAACTTCATTGCTTGAAATGCTAAAAACAAGATTTAATATCAATTTACGTGCTTAATTTATCAATTTCTGAAAGAGGTTTTTTATAATGGAGTATGATGTAGTTACTTGGGAAAATGTAAATGAAGCTATTGAAGTATTAGCTAAGCAAATAGAAGATTCTAAAATTCACTATGAGGTAATTTATGGTTTAGCAAGAGGAGGATTAGTTCCTGCTGTAATGCTGTCTCATAGACTTAAAGTTCCTATGGTTCTTAATATGGAAGAAGTATGGAGATTAAAAGTAAAGAATAAGGCTGCTTTGATAGTTGATGATATATCTGATACTGGAGAAACTTTAAAATATTTTCATGATCAGAAATTTGATATTGCCACTTTATTTGTCAGAGAGCATACAAGTAAAATAAAACCTAAATATACATATAAAAATATTAGTCATGATAATTGGCTTTTATTTCCTTGGGAAACTAAAGATTCAAGTAAATAATATTTGAAATATATATATACTTTATCTTGTAAAAGTAATATATATATTGTTTTTTTGACAAACTTTTTTATTTCATGTATAATTATTATAAATTAAAAAATTATGAATAATGAAGTAAAAAGTTATATATACGAAAAATTAAAACATATTCCAGATAAGTCTGGAGTATATTTTATGAAAGACAGTAAATCTGCAATAATCTATATAGGCAAGGCAAAATCTCTGAAAAAAAGAGTGTCATCATATTTTAATAATTCAAATAAAGATGCAAAAACAACAGCATTAGTTGAGCATATAAGAGATATTGATTATATACTTACAGAAAATGAAGTTGAGGCTTTAATATTGGAAGCTGAAATGATAAGAAAGCATAAGCCTCATTATAATATACTTCTTAAAGATCAGAAATCATTTCCTTTTATAGCTGTTACTAATGAACATTTTCCTAGGGTTATTAAGGCTAGAAATGTTATAGATAAAGAAAATTCAAAGAAATATAAAAAGTATTATGGACCTTATGTTGCTGCTGAGAAGGCTGATAATATAGTAAAATTTGTAATTGATAATTTTAAATTGAGAAGATGCAAATATGATTTTCCATTAAAAAGACCTATAAGGCCTTGTTTATATCATCATATAGGAAAATGTACTGCTCCTTGTGCTGATTTGATTAGTGAAGAGGATTATGATAAAACTGTAGAAGAAGCTATAATGGTTCTTGAAGGTAATGTTGATGAACTTACTGCTAAATTAAAACAGAAGATGTTTGTTCATGCTGAAAAGCTTGAGTTTGAAGCAGCTAAAGATTTGAGAGATAAAATTGATTTGCTTAAATATATAACTGTAGAGCAGAGTATATATATTCCTGAGAGTGATGATATTGATATAATTGGAGCTTATGGAGAAAATGGAAATTATATTATAGTTATATTATCAGTAAAAGGCGGTAAACTTATAGATAGAAAAACTTTCAGTATGCAGTCTCCTAATAATGATGAATATTATGAAGAGATGGGGATATCAAAATATTCAGAGATACTTTCAGCTTTTTTCACTCAGTATTATACTCATGCCAATTTAATACCAGCATCAATATCTACAGATTTTCCTCTTATAGATGTTGATATAATAAAAGATTATCTTAAACAAGTAGCAGGAAGAGATGTTGATATAAGACTTGATAAAAGCAGAAAAGGATTGATGAGTATAGCAAATGAAAATGCCAAACATTTATTTAAAGAAAAAGCATTGATTAGGGAAATTCCTCTAGGTATAACAAGACTTCAGGAAATATTCAAATTAAAAAAAGCTCCTACTGTAATAGAATCTTTCGATATAGCACATATTCAGGGAAGCTATACTATGGCTGGAATGGTTAGATTTGTTAATGGTATTTCTGATAATAAGAATTACAGAATATTTAATATGAAAACTGTTACAGGAATAGATGATTTTGCTTCTATAAAAGAGGCAGTTTATAGGAGATATAAAAGACTTAGAGATGAAAAATTGCCGTTTCCTGATTTGATATTAATAGATGGAGGAAGAGGACAGCTTAATTCTGCAATAGAGGCTTTGAAAGAACTTGATATTAAAGGACAGCCTATAATGGCATTAGCTAAAAAGTTTGAAGAGATATATTTGCCTAATAGAGATAATCCTGTGCAATTGAGCGATAATGAACCTGCAAGACTTTTCTTACAAAAGGTTAGAGATGAAACTCATAGATGGGTTAATACAAGTCATGGTAAGAAGAGAAGCAGAGAAATGGTTAAAAGTGAATTAGAAAAGATTGAGGGACTTGGAAAAAAAGGAATAGAAAAGTTATATGCTCATTTTATTAATATAGATAATATTAAAAATGCTTCATTCGACAGTATTAGAAGCATACCGGGAATCAGCTATAAAGTTGCCAATAATATATATGATCATTTCCATAAATAGTTATTCTAAAAAAGGATAATATAATATGCTTGAAAATAAATATAATGATGAAAACTTTTTTAATAAATACAGCGAAATGGAAAGGTCTAAATTTGGACTTAATGCTGCAGGAGAATGGGAGAGCTTAAAAAATATACTTCCTTCTTTCGAGAATAAAAATATTTTAGATTTGGGATGCGGTT
>CALXXQ010000071.1 GCA_944392715.1 uncultured Brachyspira sp. | reverse complement strand
ATTTATATATGAGAATGGATATATGTTTATGTTCTGATGAAAATTATGCTAAATATATGGGTACAACTATTGCATCTATACTTTCTAATTCTAAAGAAGATGAGGAATTATATTTTCATCTTATAGTGGATAATGATGTTACAGATTCTAGTAAAGAAAAACTTTTATCATTAAAAAAAATCAAAAACTGTGAAATGATATTCTATACTCCTGATGTAGAAAAATATAAAAAATGGTATGAACTTGGAAATTATAGTAGTTTTTCTCCCGCTATGTTTTACAGACTTGATATACACAGATTAATACCAGATGTTGATAGAATATTATATTTAGATTGCGATATAATAGTGAGAAACAGTTTGATTGAATTCTTTAAAATGGATATTTCTGATAAATATGGATTAGTGTCAAAATCTGTATTTGAAGATATTGATATTAATATCAGAAATAGGATGGGATTTTCTGACACTGATTTTTATTTTAATTCTGGATCATTAATGATTAATAGTAAATTATGGAGAGAAAATAATGTTCATAATATATTTAATGAATATTATATAAATAATTATCAAAATGGTATATATGGAGATCAGGATATATTGAATTATTGTTTAAAAGGCAAAGTTACTGATGTAGGATTTAAATGGAATTTTATTGTAACTAAGTCTTTGACATATTATTATATACCAAAATTAGAAGAGATTAATATACTGCATTATGGATATTCCAAACCTTGGAAAGATACAAGAGGTATGCTTTTTGTTGATGAGTTTTGGAAATACTATCAATTGACGCCTTGGTTTTTAGAGAGACCTATAGATGCTATACAAACTATATTAGCACAGAAGTACAGCGATTATGAAGAGACTAAATTAAAAATTAATGATATAAGATTTTTTGGTATTTATCATAATAGAAATATTTTAGAGATAGTGATATTCTTTATCAAGATAAAAATAGAAATGAATTTTAATAATATAAATAAAATAGCTTGGTTTATACCAGTTAGGAAGTGGAGAGAGTCTTTCAAAAGGGCTTTTGATATTTAAAAAATTAATAAAAGGTTTAAGTATTTATAATATCATTATTAAATAAAAATTATTATCTAAATTTATTTTTGAAAGCTTCACGCCATTTTTTTATAGGTATCCACCATGCTATTTTTGATATATTTCTATAATCAACAGCATCTATTGTAATTCTTATACCAAAAATAACTATTTGAAATTTTGAACTATTGGCATATACGCCGAAGCATTTAAAATAATTACTTCTAAATCTTATATCTTCATAATCATGAAGTTTTTGCTGCATCATAGTCTGAATAGCAGTAATTGGTTCTTCAAAAAACCAAGGAGTATATTGATAATATCTCCAGTAATCATCTAAAAAATATGTTCTGTCTTTTTGAGCTTTCCAGGGTTTATGCTCTACAAAATGTATAATTACAGCATCATCTTTTGTAGGGTGTTTTGATTTTATATTGTGGTCTCTAAAAGGTAAAAAATTCCATTTTTTATCTATAATTTTTACTTTATCTCTAAATACATAATTAATTAAACATTGATCATTATATTTTAATTTTTCTCTGTTCTTATTGTAATTTTCTAAAAAATATGTATAAAAATTTTCTTTTATATTTTGTTTCCTACATAAATCGTTATTAATCATTAACATACCAGAATTAAAATATGTAGCATCTTTTCCTATTCCTATTAATTCTTTATGTTCATTATATATATCAACATATATATCTCTTACTGCTAATGCATAGTAATCTTTTATATCTATATTGAATAATTCTTTTAAACTTCCATTAACTATAATATCTGAATCTAAATACAAAATCTTATCAACATTATTTATAATTTCAACTATATATAATCTTAAATATGCTGGATTATAATATTTATTATTTTCTACTCTATAAAATTTAATTTCACAGTTTTTTATTTTTTTTAAGGATAGAAGCTTATTTTTTGTCTCATCTGAAATATTACTTTCTATTATATGAAATATTATGTTTTCATCTTCATCTGTATTTTTTAATACAGAAGCCATAGTAACTCCCATATATCTGGCATAATTTTCATCTGAACATAGACATATATTATAATCTTGCATTTTTTATCCTTAAAAATTACTTAACTTTGTATTAATTTTTATTTACCTTCCTGAAAGTCCCATCTTTCTTAAAAGAAATCCTCTTACTTTGTTTCTTAAATTATAACTAGGTATAAACCAAACAATTTTATCTACTAATTTTCTTTTTTTTGTATTTTCTTCATAGGTGCAGTTTCCTCCTGCTTCAACCCATTCTTTATTATTTTCTTCCCAAAATTTATTGTAAGTTCCTCTCCAAAATTTGGCAGCTCCTAAAGAATGTACTATATAAGCATCATTTTCAATTGGAGAATTAGGCATACAATTATAATGTTCACTTAAAGCATTCGTTTCAACTTTAAACTCCTGTAAGCATATATTTAGTATATCTTCATCATTGCATTCATAAATTTTTATTTGCTTATAACACCAATCTTTAACTTCTTTATATCTAGGAAAATTATCATTAATCAAAAATATTCCTGAGCATCCCCTTAATATATTCAAATTATATTTTTCTTTTAATTTATAAAATAATTTTTCTTTCATATTATGTTTTAAATCTATAGTTCCATTTTTATATAGAGATATATAAAAAGTTTTATCAAATTCTATAATATGAGATATATCCTTTTGTATTACCGTATCGGTATCCATATAAAGTATTTTTTTATAATTATCCAGCATATCAAATATCTCAAATCTCGCATATGCAAATTCTGTATAATAAGTTATATCAGTTGTATTATCATTAATTTTAAATGGTGGATTATATATTTTTATAATTATTCTAGGGAAAATTTTTTTAAGTGCTTTTTCATCATTATGTTCTAATTTGTTAGTATAAAAAACAATATCATATTCTTCGTCTTTTAAATTTTGAAATAGGTATTTTTTAGCACCTATTATAACATTTCCAACAGCAAATGCTTCATTTCCTGTAGAACATAAAAGAAGAGCCATTTTCTTTTTTGAATTATTTTCACTCATAACTTATTCCTTAAAATATTTAAACATAGAAGAATTTATAAAAAACTATAGATATAAATAAATTATTCAATTTTATTTATTATAATTTTTTAATAAAAAAAATCAATATTATAGTTATTTGTATTAATTGTTATCTTTGAAATTGTATTTTAATAATTTTTACTAAGCAATAATTTTATATTTTTTAATTATGAATGTTTTATATATTGTTTAATATTATAAAAAAGTATATAATGTAGGCGTAAATATACACAATTTTAAGGAGAATTAATATGGCAGAATTGCGTTATAATCCATTACTTGGAGATTATGTAATGATAGCTAGTCATAGGCAGGCACGTCCTCAAATGCCTAAAAACTATTGTCCATTTTGTCCAGGCAGCGGAAAAGTACCAGATAGTTATGATGTTCTTTGTTATGATAATGATTTTCCTGCTCTCTCTTTTGAACCTCCTTATCCAGATGATGTGGATAATGGAAAATTATTCAGAACAGCACCTGCCATAGGTAAATGCGAGGTTATTTTATATTCTCCAGATCATAATACAACTTTACCAGAACTTCCAGTAGAGCATATTGCAAAATTAGTAGCTTTATGGCAGGAAAGAATGAAAGTTATATCAGAAAATAAAAAAATTAAATATATTATGCCTTTTGAAAATAAAGGTGAGGTTGTAGGTGTTACAATGCCGCATCCTCATGGCCAGATATACGGATATAGCTGGATTCCTTTAAGAGTAAAAAGAAAAATAGAAATGGCTTCTAGTTATTATAACATTAAAGAAAGAAATTTATTTATGGATATGATAGATCAGGAAATTGAAGATAATAGAAGGGTTATATTTGAAAATGACCATTTTATATGTTTCTTACCTTTTGCTTCAGAATATCCTTATGGTATAATGATAATGCCTAAAAAGAAAACATTATCTATTACAGATTTTAATAAAGAAGAGTCTGTATCATTGGCTGATGCTTTAAAGAAGGCTACTTCTTCTTTAGATTTATTATTTGATATGAAATTTCCTTATATGATGTGTATGTATAGCGCGCCTGTGAATGACGGCTTTAATTATAATGATATATGGAATTATCATATAGAGTTTTTCCCTCCTATGAGAACTAAGGAGAAACAAAAATTTAATGCTTCTTCTGAAACAGGAGCTTGGGCGCCTTGCAATCCTACAAGTCCTGAAGAAATGGCATCGCAATTGAGAACTGCATATATTAGATATATGGGAATGTAGGTGTATTTAAAATTTACTATCGTAATACCGCATAGAATTGGTGAAAATATAGAAAAAACTTTAGAATGGGTATATCTTTCTAATTACCCAAAAGAAAATATTGAAATTTTTCAGGCTGAGGGTACTCATCCTACAGTGCAGAGAAATGAATGTATAAAACAGTCAAGCGGGGATATTGTATATTTTATAGATAATGATTCTATTGTGAGTACTGATAATATAAAAGAAGCTAATGATATATTTGAAAAAGATGAAAAAATAGCTATAGTTGGCGGTCCTGCCATACATAAAGTTAATTCATTAGTAGAAATGTATATAGATAAATGTATGAGAGCATATTACGCTGTTGGTCCTATTGCGAATAGATATAGATTTGATAATAGTGTTATTAAAGAGGGAAGCGATAGAGATGTAATACTTTGTAATTTATTTGTAAGAAGAAATGTATTATTTGAAGCTGGTCTTTTTAATGAAGATTTGTATCCTAATGAAGAAAATGCTTTAATAGATAAAATACTTTCTCTTGGATATAAATTAATATATGATCCTCAAATAATAGTTCAAAGACCTCCTAGATCCAATTTAAAAGCATATATAAAAATGCTTCTCAATTATGGAAGAGGAAGATTTGAGCAATTATTTAGAGATTTTAATACTAAAAATTTGATATTTACTTTACCTTCTTTATTTTCTGCTTATATAATTTTAAGTCCTTTTATTTTAATTTTATATAATTTTACTAGAATTGATTTAATAAAATTTTATTTTCTTCCATTATTAGTTTACATAATAATGACTTTATTTGCAGGTATTTTTTATGCTCTTACAGATAAAGGCTTTATAGGAAAAATAAGAGGATTATTTGTATACCCTTTTATATTTTTTATCACACATTTTTTCTATGGTTTAGGATTTTTTTATGGAATCATTAGAATAGTTACTAAATTCAAGAGAATAGCAAATTTTTCTATAAAAAAATACAAATCATTTGGATAAATTTAAATATATTCATATTTACATATTGTAAAATTACCGATATTATATATCTTTAATACGTTATATTTATTAGGGTTTGTAAAATATGAATATTCATAAATATATATTATGTATCTTATTTGTATTTTCATTTAATTTATATTGTATTCCTAGTGTTAGAGTTAATGATAATTTTTATAGAGTAAGTTCTGTTAATGATGGTATAACAGATATAAAAGATATTTCTTATGAAGATTATTCTATGAACTTAAATACTATTGGATTTCCTATGCTTAGTACGTTTTTTAAGATAGAAGATAAGCTTCCTGTATTATCAATACTTTTGGAATTATATGAGTTTGTAGGATATGATAAAAATGTAGAGACTTTAGTAACTCATTTAAATTTTTTTAGAACTTTAAAAACTATAGAATGGTATTTTTTAGATAATAATAAAAATCTATCAGTTTCTTTTTCATATTCAAGTACAATGAATGTTAATTATAATAGCATGATAAGAGATCTTTCAGCTTCTTATTCTAAATTTTATATAGATACAAATGTATTGCTTAGCATTCATTTTTACTTGTAGCATTGATAGTATAAATTATTTATTAGAAAATATTAAAAAAATATAATAAATATTTGCAAATTATAATTATTTATGATATATTGTATAGAAAATTATTTTTATAAAGGTCATAGGTGTCAAGTACATACGAAATAATTACTTTAGATGGTCCTTCCGGAGCTGGAAAAAGTACAATAGCTAAATTATTAGCGAAAAAATTATCTTTTAAATATTTAGATACAGGTGCTATGTATAGGGCAGTGACCTTATATATGATAAAACATCATATAGATATAAACAATAATAATGAAGTCATATCAGCTCTTAATAATTTAAGTATTAACTTTGATAATGCTGGAAGAATATATTTAGATAATGAAGATGTAACTGAAGCTATAAGAAGCATGGAAGTGGTTAATCTTGTATCTAAAGTTTCTTCTATCAGTGCAGTAAGACAGAATATGGTATCTCTACAAAGAAAAATAGCAGAAGGCGGTAATTATGTTGTAGATGGTAGAGATATAGGAAGTGTAGTGTTCCCTAATTCTAAGCATAAGTTTTATATGGATGCCTCTTTAGATGAAAGGGCTAAGCGAAGACATAAAGAGGAGTTATCAAAGGGTAAAAATATTTCTTATGATGAAGTTAGAGAAAGCATAAAGAAAAGAGATGAATTTGACTCAAATAGAGAAGATAGTCCTTTAGTGGTGCCTGAAAATGCTAATATAATAGATACCACTAGTATGACTATTGATGAAGTAGTTGAAAAAATTGCTAATGTGATTTTTAATATAAAGTCTAATTAAATGATTAGATATTTTAACCTGCTAAATATGCAGGAGGGAGAGGGACAATGGAAGATAATAACTTATCAAATGAACGTGAAGAATTTCTTAAGGCTTTGGAAAGCAGCGATAATACTTTTTTAAGCCGAGGAAAAATTGTAAAAGGAAAAGTTGTACAATTTGATGATACAGATGTTTTTATAGATTTTGAATCTAAATCTGAAGGTAAAATAAAAAGAAGCGAATTTGATAAAGAACCTATTATAGGTGAAGAAATAGAGGCTATTGTTTCAGGTGAAGATGATAAAGGTTATGTTATATTATCTAAAAGTGAAATAGATAAGAGAAAATCTCAGGAATTGATAGATAATGCTGTTAAAAATAATACAGCAATTGCTGGTCTTGTTAAAGAGGTTATAAAAGGCGGATTTAAAGTATCTATAATGGGATATCAGGCATTTTGTCCTTTTTCTCAAATAGATTTAGCTAAGGGAATTAAAGAAGCTGATTATCTTGGAAAAGAATATGATTTTAGAATTATTAAGAAGAATGGAAGAGATGTTGTAGTTTCTAGAAGAGTATTATTAGAAGAAACTCAGAATGCTGGAATAGAGACTTTCTTAAATGATTTAAAAGAAAATGATATTATTAATGGTAAAGTTAAAAATATAGAGAAGTTTGGAGCCTTTGTTGAGATTACACCTGGTTTGGATGGATTCCTTGCTATACCTAATATGTCTTGGGATAAGGTTGTTAATCCTAAATCTATAATTTCAAAAGGCGATGAGAGAATGTTCAAGGTTCTTTCTGTTGATAAGGAAAAACGCAGAGTTGATTTGGGACTTAAGCAATTAGATGAAGATCCTTGGAGCAAATTTGTTGAGCAGTATAAAAAAGATGATGTTATACAAGGTGAAGTTACTAATGTCAAAAAATTTGGTGCTTTTGTCAAAGTTGCTGATGGTATAGAAGGACTTGTTCATGTTTCTGATTTAAGCTGGAATTCTCATGTTAATAATCCTAATGATTTTGTTAAAAAAGGTGCTTTCTTAGAGTGTAAAATACTTGATATGAATGTTGCTGAAAGAAAACTTACATTAGGTTTAAAACAAGTTAAGGAAAATCCTTGGGATACTGTTGAAAAAGATTTCCCTGTTAAGTCTGCTGTAAAATGTAAAGTAAAAAGAATAATTAAAAACTTTGCTGTATTTGAACTTCCTAATGGCTTAGAAGGTATATGTGATATAAGCGATTTTGATTGGAGAAACAATATTGTTAACATGAAAGACTATATTAAAGAGGGTGAAGAAGTTGACATGGTTATTATGTCAATAGATAGAGATAAGCAAAGAATCAAATTAAGCTATAAGCATACTAAAGAAAGTCCTTGGAGATTATTTGAAAAAGCACATCCTCAAGGTTCTATAGTTGATGGTACTGTTAAGGCTATAGTAGATTCTGGTGCTATTGTTTCTTTAGAAGATGATTTAGAAGGATATATGCATGTTTCTCAGGTAGAAATTCCTAAAGGAAGTACTTTAGAAGAGGTTGTTAAAGTAGGAGAGACTTATCCTTTTGTTGTAAGAGAAGTTAATCAAAGCAAGAGAAGAATTTCATTATCAAGAAGAGAATATATGGAAGCTCAAAATAAAAAAGAAACTCAAAATTATATTTCTAAAGCAGAACCTACTTCTTTGACATATAATCCTTTTGATAATATAAACAATTAATATTGATATACTTATGAAATTAAAGTCCTAACATTATAATTTATTGTATAATGTTAGGATTTTTTATTATTGTGTAATAAATAAATATATAAAATATAATAATATTATTGACAGTAATATTTTTTTATATATAATTGTAGTATTATAAAAATATTAAATTTTGTAAAAATGTATTTTTTTGTAAAGGTTTAAATATGAAAAAACTTCTTATTATTTCATCAGAATACACAGGACATGGACATAAAAGTGTTCATACTGCCATAGTTCAAGGTTTTGAAAAATTATATAAAGATAAAATAGAATGTAAGGTTATTAATGGATTTAAATTAGGTGATTTGAATCTTATGGCTATAGAAAGGCTTTATAATGTATGTATAAAATATTTTCCTAATATGTGGGGAAAGTTTTTTAATCTTTCTAATAATGATAGCTCTTCTGTGAACAAGAAAATTACTAAAAAAATAAAACGGGGACTTTTAAAAAGAATAGAACAATATAAACCAGATTTAATTTTAAGTGTACATCCATTATTTAACGGAAGTGTCCTTAATATTTTGGAAAAATACAAACCTGAAATTAAATTATATACTTTAATAACAGATATAGTTAGTGTAACACATATATGGCTTGATAATAGAGTAAGTAAAATTATAAGCCCTTCTATAGAGGCTACAAATTTCATTTTGGAAAATGGTATTGATAAAGATAAAGTTATGACTTTTGGAATACCAGCTAGAATGAACTTTGATGCTCCTTGTAATACTATAGAAGAAGTAAAGTCTACAACAAATTTAAATGGAAAATTAAAAGTTCTTTTATTAAATAATTCAGAAAGATCTAAGAGAATATTTTATATAATAAGAAAATTGCATGAAAAATATGACTGTGATATTACTGTTGTATGCGGAAGAAATAAAAATAATTATAAAAGAATTAAATACAGATTAAGAAATTATGAAAAAGAAGTTAATATTATAGGATATACTAAGGACTTATATAAACTATTCCAAGAAAATGATATTTTAATTACAAGATGCGGTTCATTATCAGTAGTAGAAGGTATAAATTGCCTAATACCGATAGTATCTATGGGTGCTTTAAAAGGTCAGGAAGAAGGAACTCCTATATATTTGGAAGAGAATGGATTGGGATATAATACAAATTCTACTGATGATATATTCAATAAAATAGATTTGCTTATGGAAAATGGAAGAAAAAAACTTCTTGAAACTAGAGAAAATCAATTTAATTATTATGGAAGAGATGTAAGAGAAAAGATAGTAAAATGTATTGCTGATGAATTATTAGGAAGTGATGAAAATAAATAAAATATTTTATAAAATAAATGTAAGAGGCTTTTAAATTGATTAGTAATTCAAAAATGAAAACATTTATTTCAGATATTGATTTATCATCAATAGCATTGAAAAATTATTATTCTATATTTGAAAGAGAGAATTCCAATAATGAAAAATATTGGGTTATAAGTAATGAAACAGATTGTACTATGTGCAAAACCTCTTATATTGGAGAGAAGCTAACTGATTTTGAATGGAAAAATAATGAAATATTTGTTTCAAATAGTATGAATATTAAAGAAGTTCTTAATCTTTCATTAAAGATGTTTATGTCATTGAAGGATATTCTTGAAAAAAATTATTCGTATCAGATATTTGATTTAATACTTTCTTTATCAGAAGGAAATAACGATATTCCTCCAAGTGCTGTTATAAGATTTTATGCTGTTAGAGATGATTTTAGAATAATGGATTTGAACAATATTGAAAATTATAAATCAGAGGCTATTCTGGCAGAAACTGTAAATGCTTAAACAATGATATTATTATAATAAATGAAAGTATCCAAAAATCATTATGCTTTTTATAGGTATTAAATCTTATATATTTTTTGTTTTTATATAAAATTTAAAATGGTATTAAGAATTGTATTAAATTACTATATTATTGCGGTATAATAATAAATATATTAAAAAAGCACTTGAATTTATTTTGGTTAAATGTTAAAATATTCTAACAATGGAAGGTTATAAAATAGACTAATATGAATATTCATGTTTTTCTATTTTCTTAAAATTAATTAGATAATAGGAGAATCTAAAATGGCTGATAAGACAATATGTTTCTGTATGGCAGTAACTGAAAATCAAATTAGAGATGCTATCAAATCAAAAAAACTTAAAACATTAGAAGAAGTTTCTAATGCAACTAAAGCTGGCACAGGCTGCGGAGGTTGTCATGTGGCTATAAAGCAAATCTTAGATGAAATGAATAAATAATTTTTATATTTTTATATTCCAAAATTATTTAATATATTTATATTAATAATTAACTTAGATGGAGGTAGGAACATGTGGGAATATACAGATAAAGTAAAGGATCATTTTATTAACCCTAGAAATGTAGGGGAAATACCAAATCCTGATGCAGAAGCTATGACTGGCAGTATAGTATGCGGAGACGCTCTTAAATTGACTTTAAAGATCAATAAAGATACTGAAGTTATAGAAGATGCAAAATTTCAAACTTTCGGATGTGCTTCTGCTATAGCAAGCAGCAGTATACTTACTGAAATGATTAAAGGTAAGACTCTTGATCAGGCTTCAAAAATCACAAATAGAGATATAGCTGTAGAATTAGGAGGACTTCCTGAAGAAAAAATGCATTGTTCTGTTATGGGAATGGAAACTTTAGAAAAAGCTATTAATAATTACAGAGGAATTGTTACTGAAGATGATGAGCATGATGAAGGTGCTATAATCTGTAAATGTTTTGGTATTACTGATACTAAAATAAAGAGAGCTATAAGAGAAAATAATCTTAAAACAGTAGAAGAAGTTACATTCTATACTAAAGCAGGCGGCGGATGCGGAGCTTGTAAGGTTAAGCTTGAAGATATTTTGAATGAAGAGTTAGCAGAAATGGAGAGAGAAGCTAATAATGCTCCAATGACTACTGTTCAAAAAATCAAAAAAATTGAAGAAGCTTTGGATAAGGTTATCAATCCTATGCTTAAATCAGATGGCGGAAGCTGCAGGCTTGTAGATGTTGATGGAAATAAAGTTATAATAGAGTTTAAGGGTGCTTGTTCTTCTTGTGCTTCTTCTAAGAATACCTTGAAAGGATTTGTTGAACCTAAGATAAAAGAACTTGTATCTCCTGAGTTAGAAGTTATAGGTGCTTAATGGGAGATATATATGTCAGATAAAAAAATAATATATATGGATAATAATGCCACTACCCGAATTTATCAAGAGGTATTGGATGCTATGCTTCCATATTTTAAGGATCAATATTTTAACCCTTCTAGTATGTACTCTCCTGCAGGAGCTGTTCATAAAGAGATGGAGAAGGCTAGAGAGCAGGTTGCTGATTTTTTAGGATGCGAACCTATTGAAGTATGTTTTGTCTCTTGCGGAAGCGAGGGCGATAATATGGCTATTAGAGGAACAATAGAAGCATATCCTACAAAAAATCATATTATAACTACTAAAATTGAACATCCTGCTGTTATAGAAACTTGCAAATCTTTAGAACGTCATGGATACAGAGTAACTTATCTTTCTGTTGATAATGATGGTAATATAGATATTAATGAGCTAAAAAATGCTATTAATGAAAATACTGCCATTGTTTCTATAATGTATGCTAATAATGAAACTGGTGTAATTTATCCTATAAAAGAAATAGGTCAAATAGTAAAAAATGCTGGGGCTATATTTCATGTTGATGCTGTTCAGGCTGCTGGTAAATTACCTTTAAATATGAAAGATGAGCCTTATATTGATATGCTTACAATAGCAGGTCATAAAATACATGCTCCGAAAGGAATAGGGGCTTTATACATTAAAAATGGTACTAAATTAAGAACTGTTCAAACAGGAGGACATCAGGAAAGAGGCAGAAGAGCTGGTACTGAAAATGTTCCTTATATTATAGGTTTGGGTAAAGCTGCATCTATGGTTAAAGCAGAGCTTCCAAAGTTTATAGAGCATACTTCTAAACTTAGAGATACTTTAGAATCTGAAGTTTTGAAAAGAATAACTGATGTAAAAATCAATGGTAAAAATGCTAATAGAGTAAGCAATACTGCTAATATTAGCTTTAAAAATATAGAAGGAGAGGCCATATTACTTTTATTGGATGGATATGGTATTTGTACTTCAAGCGGTAGTGCTTGTTCATCTGGTACATTAGAACCTTCCCCTGTACTTCAAGCTATGGGAGTGCCTTTTGAATATGCACATAGTTCTACTAGATTTTCTTTATCATTAGATAATACTATGGAAGAAATACTGTATACTGCAGATGCTATAGAGAAAATAGTTTCGAGATTAAGAGAAATATCTCCGTATAGAAATTAATCTTTAATTTTATAGTTCATAAGCTCATCATATTAATTATGATGGGCTTTTTATATATTAAAAATTATTATATTTTTTGACAATTATATTTTTGTTAGTATAATTAATCAAGTAAATAAAAAATAAAGTATTGGGTTTTATTATGGATTTTTATGATAATAGTTATTCATCTAAAAGAAATGTAGTTTTTGGGAAAAATATAGTTTCTACAAGCAATGTACTAGCTTCTTATGCGGGAGTTGAAATATTAAAGAAAGGAGGAAATGCTATTGATGCGGCAATTGCAACTGCTGCTGCACTTACTGTTGTTGAACCTACTTCAGATGGTTTGGGAGGAGATGCTTTTGCTATAATAAATTTTGAAAATAATTTATATGCTATAAATGGAAGCGGATTTTCACCAAAGAATTTAGATGTTGATAAAATATTGTCTCTCAATCTTGATAAAATGCCTACTTACGGACTTTTGCCTATAACAGTTGGAGGAATACCAGCAGCTTGGGCAACACTTATAAAAAAGTTTGGTAAATTAAAACTTATAGATGTACTTGAACCTGCTATTAGATATGCCAAAGAAGGTTATGCTATTCAGCCGCAAGCAGCACTCGATTGGAAAGAATCTTATAATGTTTATTTAAATGAATCTGATAATTTAAAAAGAGAAGAGTTTAGATATTGGTTTGATACTTTTACTTTTAATGGAAAAACTCCTGAACTTGGCGAAATAGTCAAACTTCCATATCATGCTAAAACTTTAGAAAATATAGGAAATACAAATGCAGAATGTATTTATAGAGGAGAGTATGCTGAAAAGATAGATGCATTTATGAAAAAATATGGAGGATATTTATCTAAAGAAGATTTAAATGAATATTATCCAGAATTTGTTACTCCTATAACTACTAATTACAGAGGATACGATATTTATGAGATTCCCCCAAATGGACATGGCATTACAGTATTAATGGCTTTAAATATTCTATCAAATTTTGATTTGAAAAGCTTAACTCCATTAGAAAGTATTCATTATAAAATAGAGGCATTGAAATTGGCATTTATAGATACTAAAAAATATGTTGCTGATATTTATCATATGAAAACTTCTATTGAAGAAATGCTTTCAAAAGAATATGCTGCTAAAAGAGCTTCACTTATAAATAAAAATAAAGCATTAGAGCCTATAAATCATATATTTTCATCAGGAGACACTGTGTATCTAGCAACTGCAGATAGTGATGGAAATATGGTTTCTTATATACAAAGTAATTACTGTGCATTCGGTTCTGGTATAGTAATTCCAGAAACAGGAATAGCATTACAAAATAGGGGAGCTAATTTTTCACTAGATCCTAATTCAGATAATTTTATAGC
>CALXXQ010000070.1 GCA_944392715.1 uncultured Brachyspira sp. | reverse complement strand
TGTTAACTTTATTTAGCACCTGCTGCTTTTAATATTTTTACTATATTTTGATGTCCTCTTTGATTAGCATAACTCAATGCAGTTCTTCCTCTATTATCTTTTATATTCAAATCGGCTCCTGCTTCTACAAGTGCTTTCACTATATTAGCATAGCCTTTTGAAGAAGCTCTCATCAATGCTGTCCTGCCCCATTTACTTTTAAGATTTAGATTTACTTTATTTTCTATAAGCAATTTTACAACTTCTATATGTCCGCCTTCTGCTGCTTCTATCAATGCATTTTCCCCTATTCTATCCTGCTGATTTATATTGGCTCCGCTATTGATTAATTCTTTAACCTTATTAATATCACCTCTGCCTGCTGCATCAATTATTGCTATATTGCTTTTTGAAAACGCATTCAGGCAAAATATTAAAAATAAAACAAATGAAAATATTAATATTTTAGAATTAAAATTTTCCATAAAAAATCTCCGTATAATAATATAGAATAATTATAGTATAATAAATATAATAGACATTGTCAATTTTTTGTAAATAAAATTTATTTAATTTTTACGCTTTATATATTATGCAATATTTATGTAAACTAAATTTATACATAACAAAAGTTTTATGATAAGTTTTTATTATTAACCGCAATATTGTAAAGAAACATAATACAGCAAACATAATATTTACATATTTTTTAATCTTAGAATTTGATTTATATATAAAAATATAATTTGAAATATATATTATTGATATATAATTTTATTGATTAGTTATTTTATAATTATTTCTTATTTTTAACATTCATATTTTTATTATTGCTAGTGATAAACTCACCGATTATTAGCTGACAACTTTATTTATATAATAAAAAATCTCGTTTACAATCTCTTACCAGACACTCGATTTTTTTATTTGTATTATTCATAATCATAAATTAATTTATAATTTACTAATCAGTTATCAGCTGCTCGTTTATCACTTTAAACTACTTCTTATTTTTAGAATTCATTTTCTTATTATCCAATCCATTATAAATAATATTATTATTATAGTTCCTATAATACCAGTAACTATTCTGACTCCGCTCTCACCAAACATTTCATATATAAACATCATAAATCTTGAACCGACAGGTTCCAAAAGCCAATTCCATTTAAAAATTGCTGCCAAAAGAAATAAAAGTCCTACTAATATTCCAAATAAATGATGATTTTTTTTTATATAATTTATTAAACTCTCTATGATTAATAACTATATTATATTTTTAATATAAAAGCAAAATTATTTGAGTTTTTATAACGCACGGTAAGTAAAACATATATATGATTATAATTGCAATTATAATCATATACTTAATAATATAATAATATTCTGCGTGCGGTGAGAAATCAATAAATTTAAATAAAACTTGGGTGGGCAGCTAAAAAATCTAATTAAAATAATAAGCAAATACAAATCAAAAATTACAAAATAAATTTTTAAGCCTAAAGGGTGGGTATGAAAATAATTTTTAAAATTTAATTATACTTGCCAATCCTTTAAGATTTATTACTATAATTTGAATTTCTATTGTATTAATTAATTTTAAAAACATAATCAGAAATTAAAACGTTTATTAGATTTAAAATATTTTCAACACACATATAGTGAAATTTTGTAATATAATAAAAATTGGGGATGTCCTGCTAACTAAAAAAACTCCTTTTTGCTAAATTACACATTAATTTTTAATTGTTTTTCTTGACTTAATTTACTGAATTTCACACTTAAATTTTAACAAATTTAAATTATATAGAACAGCCTCTTATTTTTTAATAAAAACAATTATAAAAATAAATTATTTTTTATTTTTTACATTCATTTTCTTATAATTATTTCTATGCTTCGTTATTTTTTTCAATGCCATCTTTCTATCTTTCTTTATCTCTATAGAACTTTTCTGCAATTCTCTGTTTTCATTAAGAAGTGTTATATAAGCATCGTATCTCTCATAAGGTATTTCATCATTTTCAACTAATTCTAATATATAACAATCAGGCTCATGCTGATGAGTACAGTCTTTAAACTTACATTTTTTAGCATACTCTTCTAAGTCCTCAAAAGTTTTCTTTATACCTTTATCATCTTCCCACAAACCTAAATTTCTTAAACCAGGCGTATCTATAACTACACCTCCGCTATCTAAAACTAAAAGCTCTCTATGAGTAGTTGTATGCATTCCTTTAAAATCATATTCTCTAACTTCCTGAGTTTTCATCTTTTCATCTTTTAAAAGATAATTAATAATAGTAGATTTTCCTGCTCCTGATGCCCCTATAAAAACCGATGAAGTATCCTTCTTGATATATTTTAAAAATGTATCAGCATTCTTTCCAGTTTTTGAACTATATGCAAATGCTGTTTCATTAGGATAAGTTTCCTTTATAGCAGCCAACAATTCTTTATATTCAGCATCTTCATACAAATCTATTTTACTAATTGCAATTATTGGCTTAATTCCAGAAGTATGAACTACAGATAAATATCTTGCTATAGCAGACATTGGCATCTCATTATCAATTCCTACTATAATAAAGGCATAATCTATATTACTTACTATAGCCTGAATATCATTTTTTTTAATATTGGCTTTTCTGTATAAAATATTTTTTCTAGTAAGTATAGTATCTATGAAAGCATTATTATCAGACTTTTTCATTAGCACCCAATCACCTACTACAGGAAGCTCACTTTGTATTTCTGAATTATATCTTATCTTTCCTTTTATTCTTGCTAAAAACTCGCCTTCATCAGAAAACAAAGTATAATATCTCTTATTAATTCTTATAACTCTTGCAGGAACAAGTGCTTCATTATTAATTTCTTCCAAAGAATTAATTTTTAAACTTTCTAATGCTAATTTTTCAAAATATTCATCAAAGCCTATATCTTTTATTTTCAATATTTTTATCCCCAAAATATATTATACAATTATATAATACTAAATATAAAAATATTTGTCAATTTAATTATTTACTTCTAAACTTTCAGATATATCTTCTATGGTATAAGACATATTTAAAAATTTTGGTTCTATATATCTCTCTAGTGTTTCATATATAATAATATTAGGCTTAAACTCTCTAATTAAAGAGTTTAATGTTCCATTATTAATTGCATCTATATGAATAAAAAAAGATTCAGAAAAAGATAGAGATAAATAATAATACATATTTCCTACTATTGTAAATGAATCTCTAATAACAAGTATTTTCCTATTGTCAATGGAATCTGATTTGAGATGCATAGTAATGCTATCATTTGTTGGATTAACATATGTAATTTTATTTTTTGAATAATTTGATATATCATAATCTATATCATAATTATATTTATTAATTTTTGATAAATTTAAAATATTTATCACCTGTTTAGGAAAGTTTCCAGATATCATAATTTCTTTTATACTGATATCTTTCAATTCTACATAACTTTTATTGAGTATTTTCATTATATCAATATATCCAATATATCCAGATAAATTATTCCAATGTGAATCATATTTATAATACAATCTATATTTATTTTTATAATCTAATAGTTGTTTTTTTGAAAAAACTATCTTTATATTTGTAGTATTTTGCATATAATCTATAAATTTATCTGTTTGATTATAAGAATATTTTCTTTTTATATAATTAGGCATATATTCAGGATATATAAAATTTTTATCAGGGCATATCATTAATATAAAATCTATACCTATTTTATTTAACTCATTATTAAATGAAATTATATTATCTCTCATTCTATGCATTGTATTATAATCTATAATATATAATCCAATATAATCTTTAATAATATTAAAGCTATTATAAAACATATAATTATTTTTTCCCAATAAAGCAGTATCAGAAACTGCATTATTAAAAATAGTTACATCTATAGTATTTTTTAGTTGTACTAACTCATTTCTAAAAGGTATATAATCATTAAAATATGTTTCATACATTGAAGGATATTTATTAATTTCTTTTATTGAAAAATATGGCTTTGATGAAAATTTTCTATTTTCATAATTAGTATGATCAAATTTATCATAAAATACTTTGTATATTATATTGGGCATGATTAAAAAACATAAAAATATTATTAATATATAAACATATCTATTTATATTTTTTATTCTATATAATAAAAAAGTTAATACACTGAATATAGTATTTCTTAATAAATAAACAAAAATACTAAAAAATATAAAAACTAATAAAATTATAATATAAAAACTATATTTTATTCTTAAACTATATTGAATATTATTTATATTTTCTTCTATAATTTTATCTGAACTTAAAATACCAAAAGGACTTCCTTTTTCTTGAAATTTTATTTCAGTTATATAATTAGGTAAACTATTAGTATTTAAATAAACTCCATATATATCACTATTTCTAAACACCTTACTATAATAGCTTATTCTAAAATTATAAATATACTTTGAAATATTATTATTTGTAAAAATATAATTAGTTAATGAAAAATTATCATCCATAAAAAATAATTTTTTAGTATTTTCTATACTATTTAATTTTAAAGTATCATCAATATTAATAGAAATATCAGACAAATATCCGACTCTGCTAACTTTACCTAAAAGAAATAAAGAAATAAAAAAAGATATATAAATTACAAGATATATAAATAATATTTTTTTATTTTTAAATAAAAAAATAATTAAATAATGAAAAATATTAAAGAAAAATTTTCTAAAAAAATACAATAAAATAAAAAATATACAAAATAATATTAAATATATAAATAAATTGAAAAACTTTAAGCGTAAAGAATATTTCACATTATCTATATTTTCTAATATTTCTCTATCAGAAGTTATAATACCAAAAGGACTTCCTTTTTTTTGAAATTTTATTTCAGTTATATAATTAGGCAGACTATTAGTATTTAAATAGACTCCATATATATCACTATTTCTAAATATTTTACTATAATAGCTTATTCTAAAATTATAAACATAGTTTGTAAGCATATCATTAGTCAATATATATCCTTTAATATCATTTATTTCTAAATCATTAGTATATAAAGAATTATTTTTCAATGTTTCTTCTACATTCAATGAAATACTAGATAAATATCCTATTCTTTCAATTCTACCTAATATAAAAAGTATAAAAAATGCAGATAAAACTATAAATATAATGAACATATTAATTTTTATTAATTTATTTTTCATAAAACTACTCTCTTAAAATCTAAAATAAATAAATGGGTTATAAGTACCATTAACTAAATACATAATACAGATAAATAGGAGTATGAATTGAATAATAGTTTCTAGTACATATACTCTACTTGAAAATATTGCTGCTTTAATCTTTGGAAATATACCCTGAAATAAGCCGCAAAATAATATACCAAATACAAAACATACTTGTGTTTGAGGATAAAAGAAATATCTTACGGTAAAAATACTTTCTTTATAACTGAACATTAATTTATATAATTCTAAAGCATGTTTTAAATCATTAGCTCTAAAAAGTACCCAACCTAATACAAATACAAATATTACATAAATATGATTAAAAAACTTTAATTTATTCTTTTCTAATAATTTTCCTAAAAATATACGCTCTATTACTAAAAATAATCCATGCCATAAGCCCCAAAGGATAAAATTAAAACTAGCTCCATGCCATAAACCTGTAGCAAAAAATACAATGAACAAATTTAAATAAGTAAAATATTTACCCTTTCTATTTCCACCTAAAGGGATATATAAATATTCCTTAAACCAAGTAGATAAAGATATATGCCATCTTCTCCAAAACTCCTGAATAGACTTCGATATATAAGGATAATTAAAATTCTCTAAAAATTTAAATCCGAACATATGGCCTAAACCTATAGCCATATCTGAATAACCTGAAAAGTCATAATATATCTGAAGTGTATACAAAATAGCAGCAAGCCATGCTAAAATCGTAGAAAGTTCATCTACAGGCTGTTTTAATATTTCATCGCAGGATAAAGCAAACATATTGGCTAGTATTACCTTTTTTGATAGTCCGTAAATGAACCTCTTTATACCATAACTTATATTTTCTAAACTTTCTGTTCTATTTATTATTTGAATATCTATATCATGATATTTAACTATTGGTCCTGCTATAAGCTGAGGAAAAAAAGATATATATAATGCTAAATTAATAATATTTCTCTGAGCTTTATTTTGTTCTCTATAAACATCTATTACATAAGATAATGCCTGAAAAGTATAAAAAGATATTCCTATAGGAAGAACTATATTTTTTAATGATATTACTTCTTTACCTGATATTGAATTTATTATTGATATAAAAAAATCTGTATATTTGAAATAACCCAATATAGATAAATTAATTACTATACATAAAGCTAAATATATTTTCTTCTTTAATTTATTATTTTCTTCTATTGACTTATCTATTAATAATGCAAAAATATAATTAATTATTATAGAAGAAAACATTATTAAAGTATAGCTTACTCCGCCCCAAGCATAAAATATAATACTTGCTATTAAAAGAAAAACATTTCTAAATTTTCTATCGATTATATAATAGCTGCAAAATACTATCGGCAAAAAAAGCCATAAAAAAATCATAGAGCTAAATAACATAATAACTCCATGACTATAAATTTTTTATTTAAAAATATTTTTTTTATTAAACATGTAGAAACATATAATAAATTAATTATTATATTGCGGTGCGGTGCGGTGCGGTGCGGTGCGGTGCGGTGCGGTGCGGTGCGGTGCGGTGCGGTGCGGTGCGGTGCGGTTACCTGCATTATAATATTCTCCAAATTTTAGTTATTAGTAATTTTTGAGAATAATATTATATTTTTTATTTAAAGTCAAATATAAAAATATTTGTCAATTTTTTATTATAATTGAAATAATACAAAACTCACATATATAATTAATAATTATTTTTATAATAATAAGTATTGAATAAATAATTATTTATATTATAGTTATAGAAATTAATTTATGGAGATTCAATATGTTTAATCTTCTTCTTGCTATTATATATTTATCCTTTATCAGTTTAGGACTTCCAGATGCCTTGCTTGGTTCAGCTTGGCCTAGTATGTATAAAGAATTTAATGTACCAATTTCATATGTTGGTATAATTTCAGCGATCATATCTGTAGGAACTATAATTTCTAGTTTGCAAAGCGACAGATTAACTAAAAAATTTGGAACAGGAAAAATAACAGCATTTAGTGTCGCAATGACCGCTATAGCACTTTTTGGATTTTCTATAACTCACTCATATTGGCTTCTTTGTATATGGGCTATACCATACGGATTAGGAGCTGGAAGTGTAGATGCTTCTTTAAATAATTATGTAGCACTTCATTACAAAAGTAAACATATGAGCTGGCTTCATTGTATGTGGGGAATAGGTGCTGCTATTGGACCGTATATAATGGGATATACTATTACTAATAATAATTGGAATGCAGGATATAGATATATATCAATAATTCAGATTATACTCACAGCTATTTTATTTTTAAGCTTTCCATTATGGAATAAAAATGATGAAGAAAATAAAGAAAAAATAAGTACAAAAGTTTTAAGTCTAAAAGAAATAATAAAAATATCTGGAACTAAAGAAATTATGATATGCTTTTTTTGCTACTGTGCTATAGAAGCTACCACTGGGTTATGGGCAAGCAGTTATTTAAATATATATAAAGGAGCAGATATAAAAACAGCCGCTTCATTCGGAAGTTTATTTTATATTGGAATTACTGCAGGAAGAGTAATATCAGGATTCATTACAATGAAATTAAATGATAATCAGATGATAATTTTAGGCGAGTCATTAATTTTGATAGGCATAATATTAATGATCATTCCCGCTATAAATATAGTATCTTTAATAGGATTTATCATTATAGGTTTGGGATGTGCACCTATATATCCTTCTATAATACATTCAACACCTTATAATTTTGGAGCAGAAAATTCTCAGGCTATAATAGGAGTACAAATGGCTAGTGCATATGTAGGTACATCTATAATGCCGCCATTATTCGGATATATTGCAAATCATATATCAATATCATTATTACCATTTTATTTGATATTAATTTTGATATTGATGTTTATCATGCATAAATTAATGATAAAAAAGACTATAAAAAATAAATAAAAAATATAGATGCAAAATAAAAATTATGCATCTATATTTTCATTATATTATAAATAATTCATTAATGTTCGCATCCGCAATCGCTTATTTTTATATCGCAATTTTTTGTATCTATATTAAGTACTTCTTCTTTTTCGCCTAATGGGTAAAGTATTCTCAAAGCATTCAATACCACTATCATAGTAACACCAGTATCTGCAAATATAGCAAGCCACATACTAGCAAGCCCTAAAGCACCCAATATAATAGACCCAAATTTTATTACTAATGCTAAAAGTATATTCTGTAAAACTACAATATGATTTTTTTTAGCAAGTTTTATAGCAAAAGAAACTTTAGAAGGCTTATCATCCATAATAACAACATCAGCATTCTCTATAGCAGCATCGGAACCAAGTCCTCCCATAGCAATACCTATATCAGCACGAGCAAGAGAAGGAGCATCATTTATACCATCGCCTACAAATACCGAAGCCTTAGAATCTTTCATCATTTCTTCTAATACATTTACTTTATCTTCAGGTAAGCAGCCTCCTTTAAATGATTGTATATTCATCTCTTTTGCAAATGCTTCTACTCTATTAACATTATCACCGCTTATCAATGCAGTTTTTATATTCATTGAATTTAATAAATCAATAGCTTCCTTTGTATCATCTTTCACACTGTCATCAATAAAAAATCCGCCAGCATATTTTGAATCTACTGCTATATGAACATTAATATTTTCTTTAATTTCTGATATTTCAATATTATTCTGTTTTAATAAATCAAGTCCTCCAATCAATATATTTTTATTATCTACTATTGATAAAGCTCCTTTTCCGCTTATATCTTTATGACTTGAAATTAAGCTGTCATTTATAATACCATTATGATGATTTTTATAATGCTCAACTATTGATACTGCAATAGGATGAGAAGAACCTGTTTCAGCATAAGCAGCATATTTAAGTAAAGTATCATTATCATATAAACCTGTATTGTATATTTCTCTTATAGAAAACTCTCCTTTTGTAAGAGTTCCTGTTTTATCAAAAATAACTTTATCAACTTTAGCAAGCAAATCTAAAAATATGCCGCCTTTAACCATTATACCGAATTTAGAGGCTCTTCCTATAGAAGCAAAATATGTTAAAGGAATACCAACCATAAATGCACAAGGACATGAAACTACCAATAAAGTTAAAGAACGCTTAAACCAATTATCAAAAACTTCTGTGCCATATATTATAGTAGGTATTACAGTAAGAAAAATTGCACCGAATACCACTATAGGAGTATATACTCCTGCAAATCTGCTTATAAACTGCTCAATATTTGCTTTTCTATTTTGTGAATCCTGAACGAGTTTTAATATTTTAGCTATAGATGATTCTCCATAATCCCTTATAACTTTAGCCTTAATAGTATTATCTCCGTTTATAGTTCCAGCCAAAATTTCATCATTAACTTTAACGCTTCTAGGCATACTCTCACCAGTTAAAGCCTTAGTATCAATCCAGCTTTCACCTTCATATATAATAGAATCAAGAGGTATTTTTTCAAAAGGATTAATTATAATATTGTCATCAATATGTACTTCAGATATATCAACTTTTTCAACATTTCCATTTTCTCTTATAATATTTGCTGAATCTGGTCTTATTGCCATTAATGCTGCTATTGTACGTTTAGATTTATCAACTGCCATATCCTCAAAATATTCACCTACTCTATAAAACATTAGTACAGCCAATGCCTCAGGAAGTTCATGAAGTATAATGGCTCCAACTGTAGCAATACTCATAAGAAAACTTTCACGCATGAACTTTCCTTTAATAAAATCCAAAGCAGCATTCTTAAATACATCTCTTCCTAAAATTAAATATGGTATAAAGAAAATAACATATTCTATAGTTCCATGTATATTTTTATGTAAAGTGTATAATAATATTAATACTATAAGTCCTAAAAAAATTTCTAATAAAAATAAAAGTCTTTCTTTATTCTTTAACATGTTCATACCCCCATGTATAAATTTTTTCTATATGTTCATCATCTAATCTATAGAAAACATGAAGCCCAACTTTTCTTTTCTTTACTACCCTAGACTGCCAAAGCATCTTTAAATGCTGCGATACAGAAGGCTGCTTCATATCAAGTAAAGATGATAATTCATGCACACATAATTCCTTCTCACTCAGGGCAGATATTATCTTTAATCTCGTAGGATCAGAAAATACAGAAAAAAATCCTGCTAAAAGAGAAAACTCTTCATCATTTGGAAGTTTCGGTATTAATGATGATATATTTTCATCTTTTGTGCTTATTTCACAATCATCATCATTATTTAAATATTCTTCATCAGAAGCTTCAATATCTTTTTTTATATTCTTTTTCATATTGCCTCATCTTTATATAAGTATATTATAATATAATAATATACTTATATAATAATTAAGTCAATGTTAAAAAATACAATTTTTTTTAATTTTACTAAAATTCAAAAAATTACTATGTAAAGTATAAAGTAAACATTATTTAACAATTAATAATGTTTTTTATTTTTTTACAAATAAATATTACATATAATAATTTTTTTAATACATCAATTTACAAATTAAAAATATGATTTTTTTTATTTTTTAGAAAAAACTATATGAGAAATTATTTAGTTTTTATTCATATAAATAAAAATCAGATATTTTTATAAAAAAAATAAATAAAAACAAATAAAAAATAATATTTTTACACAAAAAATATTTTCTAAGTATTGACATAAAATATAAAGACCTCTAGCATTTTAGTATAGTTAAGTTAGAAACATTGATAAAAAAATAAGACAATGCAGTTGTAAAGTTAGATTACACAAACTAAAAATCAATTTTTACAATAAAAAATCAAATAGTTCTTAATAAATATCATATCAAAAAATATAAATGTTTCTATAAATAATTTTTCAAATAAGCATTAGAAATAATGTTTATTATAAATTTCAATAAAGGAGTTCAAAATATGAACAAAAAAATTTTTACATTATTTTTAGTTCTTGCAGCATCAGCAATATTTGCAGTAAGCTGTAACAACAAAACAACAAACCCTACAGAATCTGCTCCAACATCAGGAGACACACAAACAACTCCATCTGCTCCTACAGGTGGAAGTTCAGAAGTAAAAAACATTACTGATGAACAAATCGCAAATGCTTTAAAAACCGCTCTTAAAGATTTGACTGTTAATAGTACAGACAAAATCAAAGACGGTACTTATTCTAAAGGAACATACACAGCAGAAGTAGATGCAGCTACAGCAAAGCCTAAAAAATCTACTACAAAAACTTCTTTAGAAGGTAAAAAAGCGAGCATAAAATCTGAGTTAGAAAAAGTTGGTATAGTTTTAGATGACAGCACAGATTATACAGTTACAGATTCTTCTGCTACTGGTACTGTAACATTAAAAGTATCAGCAAAAGAAGGATATAAGCTCCCAGAAGATTCAAAAAATAATATAAAAATAGCTATAAAAACTACTAATAGCAGCAACAATACTTGGGATAATTAATCTTGGCTGCTTTTTGATATAAAGTATGCCTGTCATACAAAAAATTGAATTAAAAAATGGTGCTTACATATTAAATTATGTCGGCACCTAATGTATAAATAACAAAATAAATTATGTGTAGCTCTTATTCAAAAAATATTTTATTTATCTTTCACTAAAAATCATTAGCTGGCGGGGATATAATTATCCCTGCCATACAAAAAATTGAATTGTGCCTATAGTATATTTATATTAAAAAAAGTCAATACAAAAATTCAAATTTATTTTATATAATAATAGCAAATTATTTAATTTTAATATATAATCTGTAATATTTGTCATTTTTTAACGAATTTCGAATTTTGATCAAAATTCATATAAAATTCATAAGTTAACATAATGATTAATAAATCAAAAATAAAAAGGGAAATTTTTTAGTTATGTATATTTTCAAAAAACAGGATAAAGACTATAGAAACCTTACAAGCGAAGAAATAAATTTTCTCAAATCTCAAGGATGTTCTTCTCAGTCTTGGGAAAAAATATTGATAAAGAATGTAGATTTAAGCAGAATAAAAGATGTGCAGTTTCATGGAAAAATTAAAATAAATGCACTTAATGGTATGGTAAAATATCATAATCAAGTAAAGTTATTGGCTTCTATAAACAGAGCCACTTTAATAGATGTATTTATTAATGGAAATGTTTATATAAATAATATAGGAAGATTTATAGCAAATTATAAAATAGAAAACGGAGCTATAATAGAAAATGCAGGCTCTATATATATGGAAGGAAAAAGCAGCTTTGGAAATGCTGTTGAAACTTCCCCTATTATGGAAGGAGATGGAAGAAGCGTAAAAATATTTAATAGGCTTAATTCTCATATAGCATATTTAATAGCAATATACAGACATAAAAAAATAATGCGTGAAAAAATTAATTCTATGATAGATGAATATGCTAAACAAAAAACTAGAAGATTCGGAAAAATAAAAAAGCATGCAAAAATAATTAATGCAAGACTCATAAAAAATTCATTAATAGATCCATATGCCACAATAGAAAATACTGATGAAATTAATAATACAACAATAATAAGTACAAAAGAATGTCCTTCATATATAGGAACTTCTGTTATATTAAAAGATTCCATTGTATTAAAAGGGGCACATATAGTTGATGGAACTGTAATAAAAAAAGCATTTATAGGAGAAGGAGTTAAACTTGGAAGACAATTTTCATGCGAGGATTCTCTTCTATTTGCAAACTGTGAGGGTGAGCACGGAGAAATGTTTTCTATATTTGCAGGTCCTTATACAGTTACTCATCATAAAGCTACACTTTTAATAGCAAGCCACTTCTCATTTTTTAATGCTGGAAGCGGAACTAATCAAAGCAACCATATGTACAAATTAGGACCTTATCATCATGGATTTATGGAAAGAGGATGCAAAACAGGAAGTAATTCATATATTCTATGGCCTTCTCATATAGGAGCATTTTCTACTGTTATAGGTGCTCATTATGATAATGTTGATACTTCTGATTTTCCTTTCTCATATATAACAGAACATGGATATCATCAAACTAGACTTATACCTGCTTTAAATCTTTTTGGAGTAGGACTTTCAAGAGATGAAAATAAATGGAGAGATAGAGATAGAAGAGTTGGTGATAAAAAAGATTTAATAATATTCGATGTATTTAGCCCTTATACTGTATCAAAAATGTTAAGGTCGGAAACTATATTAGAGAATATAAAAAAAGAAAATATTGATAATAATAAAGATTTCTTAAAATATCAAAAAATGATAATTAAAAAATCATCTTTAAATAAATATTCTAAAAGATATTCTATAGCAATAGATTTATACTTGCATAATAAAATACTTTCATATATTAGTAATTCTAAAAATATTGATGAAATAATATCTGCTCTTAAATATAATGAAGATAATATTTTTGAAAATTGGGCTGATATAGGCGGACTTATATGTGCTAAAGAAAGAATAGATAATGTTATAAAAGATTTGGAAGATAATAAAATTAATGATATAAAAACATTAATAGGAGAATTTGAAAAATTATATAATATATACTCAGAAGATGAAAAATCATGGGTTATAAATACTGCCAAATCAAAGTATAATATAAAAGAAATAAATAAAGAAACTATAAATAAATTATTAACAAGACATATATCATTATTAGAAGAAACTTATAAAATATTCTATAAAGATGTTCAAAAAGAATATGATATATCAAAAATGGTTAGTGCTGGAATAGATGATAAATCTGTTATGGAAAAAGATTTTGAAGCTGTAAGAGGTACTGTTAATGATAATGCTTTTGTAGTAAAATATAAAAAAGATATGGAAAATAAAATTAATGATATCAATAATATTATTAATATTTTATAATATACAAAAAACTATGGGGTTATTATGCTTATATATTCACTGTCTATAAGATTGGAAAGAGGATTTGAAGATATAATTGAAGCTGTTATAGAAAGCGGAGTATTAAATATATTAGGTTTTAATATAGAGTTTCCTATAAAAGAAGAAAATATTTCAATAGTAAATATATACAATGAAAATGAAGATATATTAAAAAATAATTTAAATATAATAGAAGAAAATATAAAAGGAATTGCTGAATATACTTATAATATAGAAGAATTAAAATCTGAAGAATATTTAACTTCATATATGGATTTTTTAAAGCCATTTAATATTGGAAATGTAACAATAGTGCCGAATTTAAAAGATTTTTATAATGAAGAATGTGAAAATCCCCTTTATATAGCAAAGCAATATGCATTCGGTTCAGGTACTCATGAAACTACATCTCTTGCCCTTGAAATGATTAATGAATATGCAAACAATAATGATATTAAATCTAAAAGTATAGCTGATATAGGATGCGGAAGCGGCATACTATCATTATTTGCTTATAAATTAGGAGCAAGAGACATCACTTCAATAGATATTGATAATGATGCTGTTAATTGTACTTTAGATAATGCTTCTTATAATGATATAAAGTTAGATAATGTTATACTTGGAAGTACTGGAGATTTAATTAATTCAAATTCTCAATTTGATTTAGTTATTGCAAATATAGAAACTGATATACTGATAGATATACTTTCAGATTTAAAATCTATTTTAAAACCTAATGCTATATTAATATTATCAGGTATATTACTTGAAAAAGAATCATATATGAATAATGCAATAAGAGAAAATAGACTTAATATTATATTAAGAAAAAGAAAAAATGATTGGGTATCTTTAATGCTCAATGATTAAACAGATATAAATTATTGATAATATTTTTATAATTTATATAATTATATTTGATTAGGGAGAATTATATGCAATTAATAGATTTAGTAAAAAATGCAAAAGAAGCTACATATAAATTACAATCTTTAAATACAGATATAAAAAATAATGCTTTACTTGAAATAGCAAAAAAAATTGAAGAAAATAAAGATAAAATATTTGAAGCTAATAAAAAAGATTTAGAATATGCAAAGAAGCTTCTTGATGAAAATAAAATTTCAAAAGCTATATTTAACAGATTAAAATTAGATGAAAACAAATTAATAGATGTTGTTTCTGGTATTAGAGATGTTGTAAAATTGGAAGATCCTATTAATAAAGTATTATTAGAAACAGAGCTTGATGACAATTTATTATTAAAAAAAATATCCTGCCCTATTGGTTTAATTGCTGTAATATTTGAGGCTCGTCCTGATGTTATATCTCAAATATCTTCTTTATGTATAAAATCATCTAATGCCGTTATACTTAAAGGAGGAAGCGAAGGAGAAAATACTAATAAAGCTATATTCAATATAATAGAAGAAACTTTAAATAATATAAAAGAATTTCCAAAGAACTCTGTTAATTTAGTATTTACTAGAGAGGATATAAAAGAATTATTATCAATGGATAAATATATTGATTTAATAATACCGAGAGGCGGAAATAGTTTAGTACAATATATAAAGGCAAATACTAATATACCAGTATTAGGACATGCTGATGGAATATGTCATTTATATATAGATGAATCTGCTAATCAGGAAAAAGCATTAAAAATATGCTTAGACTCAAAGGCCCAATATCCAAGTGCCTGCAATGCCGTTGAAACTATACTCATAAACAAAAATATAGCTTCAGAATACTTGCCAAAACTTTATAATTTATTCAAAGAAAATGAAATAAAAATGAATGGTGATGCTGAAGTAAAAAAAATACTTACTCAATCAGACATAGTCGAAGTGAAAGAATGGCATTTAGAATATGGTGAAAAAGAAGTATCATTAAAAATAGTATCAGACACAGAAGAAGCATATAATCATATCAACAAATACGGTTCTCATCATACAGACTCAATAATATCAGAAAATAAAGACAATATAGAAAAGTTTATGACATTCGTTGATTCTGCCAATGTATACTGCAATGCTTCAACAAGATTTTCAGACGGATTTAGATATGGTTTCGGTGCTGAAGTAGGAATTTCAACAAACAAAACTCATGCCAGAGGCCCTGTAGGTTTGGAAGGCTTAACAATATACAAGTACAAAATTTTTGGCAGCTATCAAATCGTAGACGACTATGTTACTCATAAATCTAGCTTCAAGCATAAAAGAATAAAATAAAATATAAACAATATAAAAATTGTTAGTACCTGCTATTCGTTAGAATGGCAGGAGATATTTAACTAACAATTTTTATTAGCAATAATAAAAGACTATGTTAATCACAGAGCTAGTTTTAAACATAAAAGGATAAAATAAGATTATAATATTGCTTTTTAAATGTAAGTAAATTATAAAACATTTTTTAAGGCAAGAGATTTTTTATTAAGCTCCTGCCTTTTAATTTTATAATTATTTAGAACCTGCATTAACAAGCTTGATAAGCATTTTAACAGCCTCTATATTATTAAAAACGCACATATTAAAGCTGTGGCATTTTTTGCATATACAACTTTATATCTAAATTCTAAAGCAATATCGAAATTGATAATAGTCGCTTATTTATATTTTATATATTTTAATTTTGAAAAAATAAAAACTTGATAAAATACCCAATTTTGATATAATAATATAATTTCATGATAGTTTTTTATTTGAGGATTTATATATGTCTAAAGTTATAGCTATAGTCAATCAAAAAGGCGGAGTTGGAAAAACTACTACAGCCGTTAATTTAAGTGCCAGTATAGCAAAAATGGGTCATAAAACACTTCTTATAGATATAGACCCTCAGGCTAATGCTTGTTTGGGTATAGGAGTTACAAGAGATCAAATGCAAAAAAGTGTATATGATATATTAATAGGACAAGCTGAAGCAAAAGAAGTTATAATGCCTACATATCAGGAAAATTTATACCTGATACCTGCTGATTCTGATTTGGTGGGTGCTCAGATAGAACTTGTAAATGAAATAGCTAGAGAATATAAATTAAAAAAAGCTGTAGAGACTGTAAAAAATGACTATGAATATATAATTATAGATTGTCCTCCTACTTTAGGTATATTAACCCTTAATGCTTTAACTGCTGCTGATTCAGTACTTATACCTATACAATGCGAATTTTATGCCTTAGACGGTGTGGCAGAACTTAATAATACAATAGCACTTGTAAAAGAAAATCTTAATAAAGAACTGAAAATAGAGGGCGTACTTCTTACTATGTATGATGCAAGAACTAAATTAGCTGCTGATGTAGTAAGAGAGGTTGCCAATTTCTTTAAAGAAAAAACTTATAAAACTATGATACCTAGAAATGTAAGATTAAGTGAAGCTCCTTCATATGGTAAAGCTATAGGTGATTATGATAAAGACTGTGTAGGAGCCAGAAGCTATAAGGAATTTGCTAAAGAGTTTGTAGAAAAATCTAAATAATTATGATTTTTTATTATGAAGAATTTTAAAATTTGAAAAAGTTGTAAATAAATAATATAATTATGTTAATTAAATAATAATTAAGAGGTTTTTATGAGTAGAAAAGGCGGACTTGGCGGTCAAGGTATGAATGCCTTAATAAAATCAGCAGATAAAGAAATAAGAAAAGCAGCTGAAGAAGCAGAAAAAAATGGAGTATTAGAAATAGATGTATCTCTTATAGATGTAAATCCAGATCAGCCTAGAAAAGTATTCAATGAAGAAGAAATACAAGGACTTGCAGAATCCATAAAAGAAAATGGGCTTATAAATCCTATAACTTTAAGAGAAAAAGACGGAAAATATCAGATAATATCTGGAGAAAGAAGATTCAGAGCATTTAAATTTTTAAATAGAGATAAGGTTCCTGCATTGGTATTACAAAATATAGCAGATTCAAAAATGCTTGAGCTTACATTAGTTGAAAATATACAGAGGGCAGATTTAAATGCTATAGAAATCGCAAGAAGCTATAAAAAATTAATATATGATCTAAATATAAAACAAGAAGAATTGGCATTAAGAGTGGGAAAAAGCAGAAGTACTATAGCAAACTCTATGCGTATATTGGATTTAAGCGAAAATATACAAAATTTAATACTAGAATCAAAAATAACTGAAGGACATGCTAGAGCAATATTATCATTAAGCAATGAAAATGAAAGAGAAGAATTTGCCAAAGAAATAATAGAAAACGGATATTCTGTAAGAGAATGTGAAAGAATAGTAAAAGAAAGAAAAAACAATACATCTAAAGAGACCTCAGAAAATCAAGATGAAATAAAAAAAGATAATAAAAAAGACCCTAATATAAAACAGCTTGAAAATGATTTGGAAAAAATATTTTCTACAAAAGTTAATGTTATAGATAAAAATGGAAAAGAAGGTAAAATAGTGATAGAATACTATAGTTCAGATGATTTATCAAGAATCATGGATATGCTTGAAAAATTATATGAAAAAGAAAATGGTGTAAAACCTACTCTTGAATATTAGGAGCAATTTTGAAATCCATACTAAAATATATTTTAATTATAACTATAATATCATTAAATCTCTATTCAAGAGAAAGAATGCTAATAGCTACTGTTGATTTAGACCATAGTCTAAGAGCTAATGAACCATTTAGAAAAGAGCTTGTAAGAACTATTAATAGATTTGCATATTTAAAGCAAAAAACTTCAATTTCTGTAGATAGAGAAAAGAAAAAATTATTTTCAACAAATGAACTGACATTTGAACAAGGTTTAACTGTAGCATCAAATTTAAAAGTAAAAGCTGTTATAATAATGGATAGTGAAAGAGTATTAAAAAATACAAATAATAATAATAAAAACAATATAACTATTAATTCAAATGAAATAAATACAATATTAAGCAATTATAATATTACTAATTATATGCTTAGCAATGATATAAAGCTTACAAATGATATAAAAGATTTAGGCGATTTAATAGAATACGGCATAGGTAAAAAAACAGAAGGCATAGATAAGGCAAGCGAAGAAAAATCTGATCAAGAACTTTATGAAATGAGATATAATTTCAAAGTTATAGATATGGAAACTAAAAATGTACTTAAGGAATATGAACTAAAAAGTAATTATGAAAGCATATCAGCTATACAGGAAATATGTAATTATCTAGAATTTTATTTTTCTAAATCTATATTAAATAATATAGAATCTCCTATAAATGGAATATATATAAATACCAGAATAGAAAGAATCACATTGGAAAATAAAACAAATATAATATATGATTCTGGAGAAATAATAGAAGGAGAAACATTCACAATAAACTTCAGATCTAATAATGAAGGTTATTTATATATTTTTGCATTCCAAAATGACGGTAATGTAATATTAATGCATCCAAATGATTTTAATAATTATTTTGATGATGAATATCATAATAAGATAGAAGCTAGAAAAAATTATATAATACCCCCTGAAAATTCTAAATTCAATATAAAAATAAGACCTCCATTTGGTGAAGATTCATTTTATTGTGTATATACTAAAAAAGAACAAGATTGGATTGCAGGAGAATATTTTTCAGGAGATGGATTTAAAATATGCAATAAAAATAAAATTGCTGAATTTACTTCTAAATTAAAATCTAAATTAAAATTTATGAATAATGATAATTGGCAAATATCCAAAATATACTTACAATCTATCAAAGAAAAATAAAAAATAAGCTATCACCTTATAACAAAGTAATAGCTTTAATAAAACTTTTTGTATCTAAAATTATCTATAAATATATTTGCTATTGTATAAAGGCTGATATCTATTCTCTTTATCTAAAAAAGAATTTTGATAAGACGGATATAAAACAACAGTACCATCTTCAGTAACATGTCCTACAGGATCATATTTATAAAATGGAAGAACAGAACCTTTATAGGAAACTGTATCTGAAGGTCCCCATTTAAGCGGAACTTCAACTCCAAATACATAATTTTCCTCTACAGGTATTCCATATATATATACATATTTAGTATAACTATCTATTGCCACTAAAGTATTATCTAATGATATTATTCCGCCGCCTTTTCCTGTGAATCTATAAAAATAAAAACGTTTAAGTATATCTGCATTCTCTCTATTTCTTTTTTCTGTATATAAAGGGTTATATCCTCTATATTGATAATAAGTCATAGATGATATAAAGAACATACCAGCTTTAGAATTCTTGCCGCTATATTTATATTCTTTAGTATCTTCGTTATTAAGCTCCCAATACTTATCTTCACTTTTCTCTATAAATTCAAAACTTGGTATATTGTCCTTATCGAATGTAGCAACTAAAAGCCAGTCTTTAAATTTAGAAGAACTGAAATTAGGATTATATGTAGAAGCTCTCTCTACATTATCTTTAGAAAAAATAAATAAACTATTTACTAATAAAAAAAGTACTGTGTAAAAAAATATTCTTTTCATAATCATATCTAAAAGTTAATTTAATTGTTATTTTTTATAATAATATACTAAAAACGATTTAAGTAAATATAATATATAATGAATATATGAGAAATTTGTTCTAATTACCTAAAAAATTAGCCAAAATTTATTTTTACACTACATTTAAGACAAAAAAAGCTACATTTAATATTTATTGTTGCCTAATTAATGAACATTATGAAAATTATGTCTTATTTATATTATTATTTTTCTATAGAATCTGAATTTTCATTATTATCATCAGGCTTTATTTCTATAACATTATCTTTATCAGGTATAATATCAATAACTTTTATATCATCTCTATTATCTTCTATTTTTTTATCTTCTTTATCTTCATTATTATCAGTTTTTACTGTATCTGAAGATTTCTTATTAAAGTTCTTTAATTTTCCATAAACAATAACAAAAACAACATAATATATAATAGACATTAAAACAGCAGATAAACTATATGGTATCAAAGACATTTTATTATTATAAATTGTATTAAATAAATAATTATATCCATAAGGAAAACCTATATATAATAATAAAATTAATGGAATAGTAAGTAAAAGCCATAATTTATTTTTATAAACTTTATCAGCAAATGAATATGAAATAATAATAGTTAATATAGATATGGCACTTAAATAAGATATAGTTCCTCTATCTAATTTAGCACTATTATAATCAAACTCCAAAAAATTCATTATAATTATTCCAGATACAGAGGTTAAAAATATACCTACCATAGTAAATACAATGGAAAATAATATTTTAGTTAAAAAAACTCTATTTGAAAATTCTTTTTCAGTATGAGGCAGTAATTCAACGATCCAAAGTATAAGAGAAAAACTAAAAGTCTGAAGTAATAATTCAGGTAAATTAATAAGATGGAAATTTATAGGTAATTGAGTATATATTAAACCTTCTATAGAACTTGGAGCTGATGAGGGAGATCCTATAATGGCAATACATACAAATATAAGCCATAATATGAACCATCCGAATCTAGTAATTATAATCTTTCTTATAGGAAATAATCCTATAGCTATAAATATAGCCTTTATAGGCTGTAAAAAAGGTCCTATAACAGTAAGAGGAGATTCAAATCCTCTCATAAAATTTGATACTATATCATTGTCGTATATATTTGAATAATCAAACATATTAGAAAAAACTATACCAAAAAATATATATGTTAGTGTATGAATTACAGCAACTTTTATATAAAAAATAAAGAAATGTCTAAGAAAAATTTTAGGGCTATTATCATTTTCCATAAGCTGCCTCAAAAAAAATTATTTTTCTTGTCTTTCTACTACATCATTATGGTATACTATATTTATACGTTTTATGGAAACAGCCTTACCATTATCACTATCAACTTGGACTATGATACCATTAATCATAGGGCTAGTAGTTTCCACTTCAAATCTATGAGGCATTTTAGTAACGAATCTAGCAATAGCAGCATCTTTTTTCATACCTATAACAGAACTATAACTTCCGCACATACCTAAATCTGATATATAAGCTGTATGTGATGATAATATCTTCTCATCTGCTGTCTGAACATGAGTATGAGTTCCAAATATACATGAAACCTGCCCCTCAAGATAATAAGAAAACGCTATCTTTTCAGCTGTAGCTTCAGCATGAAAATCTATAAATATTATATTTGTTTTTTCTTTTATATGCTTAATTGCAAGATTGGCTTTTTTAAAAGGACAATCTAATGGATCCATAAAAGTTCTTCCCATAAGATTAATTACACCAATCTTACAATCCAACATATCATATATATAGTAGCCAAGTCCAGGGGCATCGCTAGGATAATTATATGGGCGAAGAAGTCTATGCTCATTACCTATTAAAGCAAAAACATCTCTATTATTCCATATATGATTACCAGAAGTAAGTACATCTATACCTGAAGAAAATAATTCAGCAGATGTATCTCTAGTAATACCTATTCCATTAGCAGCATTCTCCCCATTGGCTATTACGAAGTCTATATTGTTTTCTAATTTTATTTCTTCTAAATGTCTTCTTATAGCATAACGTCCAGTAATACCTACAATATCTCCGATGCATAGTATATTTTTTACAGACATTCTATTTACCTTTTTTATTTATTATAAAATTATATATTATCTGGCAACCTCAACTGCTCTAGTTTCCCTAATAACAGTAACTCTGATTATACCAGGATATTTCAATTCATCTTCTATTCGTTTAGCAATATCTCTTGCTATCTGTTTAGCCTGAACATCATCTACTATATCGCTTTTAGTCATAACTCTAAGTTCTCTTCCTGCCTGTATAGCAAATGATTTTTCAACGCCTTCTATACTATCAGCAATCTTTTCTAAATTATCTAAACGCTTTATATAACTTTCAAATGATTCTCTTCTAGCACCAGGTCTTGCAGCACTTATAGCATCAGCAGCCTTTACTATTACAGCCTCAACAGTTTGAGTATCAACATCATTATGATGTGCTCTTATAGCATTAACCACTTCTTCTTTTTCTCCGCATCTTTTAGCTAAATCGGCACCACTCATAGCATGAGAACCCTCGCCTTCTGTTTCTATAGCTTTACCTATATCATGCAAAAATGCACTTCTTTTAGCCATTTCTACATTAGCTCCTATCTCAGCGGCTATCATAGCAGCAATATTAGCAACTTCTTTACTATGAAGAAGCATATTCTGTCCATAGCTAGTTCTATACTGAAGTCTGCCCATATGTCTTATAAGTTCATGATGCATAGTTGTAAGATTCAAATCAACAATAGCATTTTCTCCTGCTTCCATTATAGAATCTTCAACTTCTCTTTTAGTTCTTTCAACAACTTCTTCTATTCTTGCAGGATGTATTCTGCCATCTAATATGAGCTTTTCTAATGAAACTTTAGCAATATGCTTTCTAACAGGATCAAAACATGATATTACAACAGCTTCTGGAGTATCATCAATAATAATATCAACACCAGTAAGAGTTTCAAGCATTCTTATATTTCTTCCCTCTCTACCTATGATTCTTCCTTTCATTTCCTCACTAGGTAATGATACAGATGTTACAGAAGTTTCCTGGGCTACTTCACTTGAAAGTCTTTGTATAGTTTGTACTATAATTTCTCTTGCCTTTTTTTCTCCTGTTTCTATGGCATTTTTTTCTATATTATCAACTATTTTAGTAGCAGATTTTTTTGCATCTTCTTCTATATCTTTAATTAAATTAGCTTTAGCTTCTTCTCTTGAAAGTCCAGCTATTCTTTCAAGCTCTTTTTCGGCCTCTTCAATTACAGAAGTAAGTTTTTCTTCCTGCTCCTTTATTTTTCTCATTTTATTCTCAATATTATGCTCTTTATTCTCCAAATATTGAGACTTTTTATCGATATTGGCCTCTCGTTGTAGCACTCTATTTTCTAATTTCTGAATTTCAGCTTTTCTATCCCTATTCTCACTCTCCAATCTGTTTCGTTCTTTTTGTATTTCAGAATTGGCTTCAGAAAGTATAGTTTTTCTCTCATTTTCTGCTTGTTCTCTGGCACTTTGAAGCAGCTTATGTGTTATTATCTCCGTAGAATTAAGCTTAATTTTAGCTATAATAAAACGGGTTATATATCCAAAAACAAACGCAACTACAACAGAGGTGATAATTATTATCGGATTCATATTCACCTCGTTATTTTTAATTATTTTTTACAATATTATATTATTAACATAGTTTTATTATAAAGTCAACAATATATTGATATATTGATTATAAAAAAAATAATTTATTGCATTAATATTTTTGGAACATCTTTCCAGAACCGCCGCAAGTCTCGCAAGTTTCAGGCGCTTTATCTCTGTAGATATTTCCACAGCTTGGGCAAAGATAGAAAGTAACATCTCCGTCTTTATTCAAGAAATTATCTATAATATCTTGGAAAAGTTTAGCATGTTCGGTTTCTACTTTACCTAAAGAATTTACAGTATCACTTACTAATTTATTCTTTTCTTCTATTGCAACCTGTGCTAATTGAGGATAAAGTATAGTAGACTCATAAACCTCACCTTTTATACCTGCTTCTAAATTTTCTTTATCGCTAGCAGGCTCTACAGGCATAAGTTCAGGTACAAATTTACTCATATCTAAACCGCTTCTTAGAGCTAATTTTCTCATTTTTTCAGCATGTATTTTTTCTGCTAATGATGTTGTTGAGAACACCTTTTGAATAGCTTTATTATTAGATGCCTTACCAAATGAACTGTATCTATTTGCGGCATTTGATTCACCTTGAAATATTTGATATAAAACTTCTTCTAATGTTTTAGCAGCCATATTTATTTCCTCCAAATTTGTATTTATATTAAAAAACCATTTTTATTAAATTACTATTACTACATGATATCAATTATGTAAAAAAAATCAAACTATTTTTTAAAAAATAAACGAAAAATAAGAATATTAATAATATAGATTTAATTTTTTTTTATATTATAATATAAATATTGTATTATGTTAATAAAACGGCAGAGAAAACTATGGAAAATATCATTATAACTATAAGCAGGCAATATGGAAGCGGAGGGAGAAATATAGGAAAATTAATATCGGACAAGTTAAACATAAATTTCTATGATAAAGAATTAATAGAGGTAGTGGCAAAAAGAACGGGTATTAATAAAGAATACTTGGAAGATAAAGAAGAAAAATTCACTAATGATAATCTATTCTTTAGTGCATTCCATAAAGAACATTTTTCAAGCCCTTTTTCAGATAAAATAAAATATTCTACTTTGGATAAAATGTTTGAAATACAAAGTGAGGTAATAAAGGATATAGCTAATAAGGGAAGCTGTGTAATAATAGGAAGATGTGCTAATTTTATATTAAAAGAAACTTCACATAAATGCTTTAATGTATTTGTACATGCACCAAATAAAAACAGAATAGATAGAATTACTAATGTATACGGAATAAAAATGGAAAATGCTGAAACTCAATTAAAAAATACTGATAAATATAGAGCCAACTATTACAAATATTACACAGGGGCTGAATGGGGAAATATGATAAATTATAATCTAACAATAGACAGCGGATATTTCAGTGAGGAAAATATATGCAATATAATTATAGAAGCTATTAAAAAAAGATTATAAATACTTGAAAATTGATAATATATTACTATATTTAATAAATAGTAAAAGTAAATTAAATGATAATAAATTAAAGAGGAAATTATGAAGAATAAAATTATAAAAGATTTCTATGAAAATGATTATTTTTCATATGAATCGGACTGCGATTTATGGAATGATGAAAAAATATCATTATTAATAGATTTTGGAGAAGAGTCAAACAAATCTGAAATGCTTATGAAATATATGGATAAAATAAATGATATATTAAAATGGATCGATGAACATAAAAAAAATGTTACTGATTTTCTTATAAGCAAGCAGTGTTTGGAATTGGCAGAAGAATGGATAACAACATGCGAAAAAGTAGATGAAAATACATATAAAAATCAATCAGGAGAATTAATTACAACTCCTATAAAAGAAGAAGACTTTTTTAATGCTATTTATATAGATACAATCTTAATAGACTTCGATGAAGACGAAACAAGACCTGATACTACATTACATATACTTTTTGAACCTGATTATTTTAAACATCATTCATTAATAGTTTATGTTGATGGTGATAAAAATATAGAATACGGCGATATTGCTGGATAATATAATTTAATAAAAATTATAGTTTGTAGGAAAAATTAAATACACAAACTATAATTTATTTTTTATTTCTTTATTAAACAACAATAAAATAATACATTCTTAATTAATGAAAATTATTAAATATAATTCTATTTCATATAAAAACTAATATTAATCCTGATCGTATATAGAAGTTACTCCCAATACTTTAGCAACCATATATGATATTATAGCAACTATAACAAGAGCAGAAAAATTAGAAATAGAATTTGATATTTCAAGTATTAATATACATACCATTATAGGAGTTCTAGTTATACCAGACATAAGAGATGTTATACCGAGAAGTATAAATAAATCTCCATATACTGCATAATCTGGAAAATATTTAATAAGAAATATATCATATAAAGAACCTATAGAAGCCCCTAATATAAAAGTAGGAAAAAATATTCCTCCCACAGCTCCTGAAGTAGAACATACAGAAGTATAAAATAATTTCACAAATATCAATATAAATAACATAGATACAGAAAATTTATCTTTTACTATACTTCCGATAAGCAAATCACCGCTTCCAAGAACATAAGGAAAAAACATTATCATAAATCCAGCAAGTAAAAATGCAGGCACTGGTCTAAGTATATCATTATTTATTTTCTGATATAATTTAGAAAAGAAATTCATAAGAAAATTCAAAAGAGAAGCAAGTATACCGCATATTATTCCAAAAGGAAGAAGAGATATATAATGTCTCACTTCAAGTATTTTAGGTAAATTAAAATTAAGTATAAAGCCCTGCCCTACTATATGTTCTATTACAAGTATTGAAGCTATAGAAGAAAAAACTATACATACAAAAACTATATGGTTTTTATTCTCTCCAAGCTCTTCAAAAGAGAATGCAATTCCTGTAAAAGGAGCACTGAAAGTGGCAGTCATACCAGCACAAGCTCCAGATACAAGTAAATATCTTCTATATTTTGCAAGCTTTGAAAAATACTTATGGAAAAAAAGCCCTACAAGCATACCTACATGCATTGAAGGACCAGCCCTTCCAAGAGAAATTCCGCTTGCAAATGATATCATACTTCCAATAAGCTTAAATAAAATTTCTAAGAATATATTTTTAGGCTCATGCAAAGATATATAATATTTTATCTGAGGAACTCCAGCACCTCTTATTTGAGGATAGTATATAAGTATATATCCTATAAGACAGCCCATACCTATAAGAAATATAAAAAGAAGAATTGGATAATACCATTTATCAAATATAAAATTTGATACATAAAATACATTAACACTAAGCTTATATAATATAATTCTATATATAGATATTATAAATCCTACAACAGCACCTATACAGGATGACAATATGAAAAGTTTTATATACTTAAATTCAAAATTTATCTTCATAATTCAGTTTTTAATAGTTTTTATAAACTATTATTTTAATTTATTTTTATTAATATCATATTAATCAAACATTAAATCTAAATGTTACAACATCGCCTTCCTGCATCAAATACTGTTTACCCTCAAGTCTTATAGCACCAGCCTCTTTAGCTTTTACGAAACTTCCAAGCTCTAAAAGCCTATCACAATTTATTACTTCAGCACTTATAAAACCTCTTTCAAAATCACTATGTATAACTCCCGCAGCCTCTGGAGCATAAGCTCCTTCTCTAACAGTCCAAGCTCTAGTCTCATCTTCTCCTGAAGTAAGGAAAGTTAAAAGTTTTAATAATCTATGTCCAGCTTTAGTAAGTCTTGCCACCCCAGATTCCTTAACTCCCAAATCTTCCAAATAGCTTAATCTTTCTTCTTCATCTAAATCCTGTAAATCTGCTTCTATTTTAGTACTGAAAGGTATTAATTCAATATTTCTTTCATTTGCATACTTTTGTAATGTTACATAATTAGAATTTTTTTCTGGATTAGCAAGTTCATTTTCTGATAAATTAGCACCTATCATCATACTTTTAGAAGTTAATAAAAATAAAGGTCTTAATATTTCTTTTTCAGTATCTGTTAAATCGAGGCTAAATACAGGCTTAAAATTATTTAATTCTGGAAGTATTTTTTCTAATAATGCCACTTCTTCTTCAGCAGATTTTACTTTAGCTCCTTTTGCAGCTTTTTTTTGCTTTTCCATTCTTGCATTAATAGTTTCAATATCTGCAAGCATAAGTTCTGTTAATATAATATCCAAATCTCTTAGAGGATCAACTTCTCCAATATGAGTAATATTTCCATCTTCAAATACTCTTACAACATGCAAAACTGCATTAACTTCTCTAATATGAGAAAGGAATTTATTGCCTAATCCCTCCCCTTTTGAAGCCCCTTTAACAAGTCCAGCAATATCTACAAATGTTGTTGTATTATAAACTTTCTTTTTTGATTTAAAAAGTGCTGCTAATTTATCAACTCTTTCATCTTTTATTATAGCTGTAGCCTCATTTTTATCTATAGTACAAAATGGATAATTCGCTGCCTCAGCATGAGCATTTGTAAGTGCATTAAAAAGTGTAGATTTTCCAACATTAGGAAGTCCAACTATTCCTATAGATAAAGCCATATTTTTATTTCCTTGAAATTAATTTTAAAAATTAAATAAAAAACTGAATTATTTTTATAAATATTATATATTAAAAAATATTAATAACAAGTATATTAAAAATGTATAACAAAAAATATTTGAATTTATAGTTTAAAACAAAAAATAATTATATACAAAAAAGTTCAATATAAAAAATGATCTTATAAACTGTTTATTTATTAAAATAAAAATATATAATTATTAATAATATAAAATATCGAGGTGAAACTATGATATATAATATGTGGTATGCTGTACTAGATTCTAAAGAAGTGAAAAGAAATAAACCTCTTTTTGCTAAAAGATTAAATAAAAATCTAGTGTTTTGGAGAGATTCAAATAATAATATATGCTGCATAGATGATAAATGCTGTCATAGAGGAGCTTCATTATCTCATGGAAAAATTTGCGGTAATAATATAGCATGTCCTTTTCATGGTTTTCAATTTGATAAAACAGGAAAAACTGTAATGATTCCTGCCAATGGAAGAAATACAGAAGTCAATAAAAATTTCTTTGTTGAAGGATATGAAGTTAGAGAATTATACGGATTTATATGGATATGGTATGGTGATAGAGATAAAATCAATGAAAGAATAATGTTTCCTGATGATTTGAAAGATAAAAAATTTTCTTATTCTACAATAAAAGATGAATGGAATAATCATTATACAAGATGTATAGAAAATCAGCTTGATGTGGTTCATATATCTTTTGTACATTACAATACAATAGGCAGAGGAAACAAAACTGTAGTTAATGGACCTTTAGTTGAATCTGAAGAGGATAATATATTAAAATTTTATGTAAATAATGTTACCGATAACAGACAAAAAGCTTTGAGTGCCTCTGAAATGAAAAAAGAAGATTTTAAATATTTCTTATATTTTTATTTTCCTAATACTTGGCAGAATTATATATTTGAAAAAATGAGAATATTCGGAGTATTTGCACCTGTAGACGATGAAAATACAGTTGTATATATGAGATTCTATCAAAAAATTATGAATATACCTATATTAAAAAATATTATTAATTTTATAGGCAGGAAATATTCAGATATTGTACTTAAACAGGATAAAAATGTAGTAAAAACTCAGTCAAGCAAGGAATCATATTTGGGAATGAAAGAAGAAAAATTAATACCAGGAGATAAGCCTATAATTGTTTATAGAAGCACAAGAGATAAATTAAAAAAATCTAATAATTAAATTAAAATTAAAATAAATTCATTGACTAAAAAATAAAAATTTGTTAAAGTAATTCTATGATAGATATCCCATTTGAAAGCAGTTACATTCTTAAAGACAATTCTATTGTCATTATATCTCTTTACAATAATATATATAGTGAACATATTCCTCAATTAAAAGAATTATTATCAGAATTTTTAGTAAAAAATATAAATAATATTATATTAGATTTATCAAAATGTCTTTTTATTGAAAAAGATATATGGGAATATTTCATAGAATTAAAAAAAGAATTATCACATAAAAGCGGAGATATAGTTATTGTTAATATGTATGGTGTTGTAAAAAACGATTATAATACTATGGAATTATCAAACTATTTAGAATCTTATAATGATATTAATAGTGCTTTTTATAATTTTGGAATATTAACCGATATTAAATCTGCTTAATTTTATTTTTATACTTGAATTTTTATTCCTATAGATATAATATATAGCCATGAAAATTATTAAAAACTTGAAAAACCTTATACTTTTCTTTATAGTATTTTTTATAGTATATTTTGGAATTTATTTCTTTAAAGTATTAGACACTAATAATATATCTCAAAATATTAATTTAGATTTAATAAAAAAATTAATGAAGCATTATTTCTTTGCCGTTATTATAGTGGCAGCTACATCATCTGTAATAATAATAGGTGCTATGAATAAATTTTCAGGCAGTTTATCAACTATAATAACAATAGGAATATTATCATTTTTTATAACTTTATATCCTGCTTATACTGTATTATTTAATAAAAATATAGATTATTTAAGAAATGAGCTTAATGATAAAAGTTCTATGCTTATAGATGAAAGCGGAAAATATTTCACAAAAGTAGATAATTATTTAATAAAAGTCGGATATAAACTATTAGATAATACATATAAAAATGTAATATTAATAGATCCTACAGTTATGGGTAAATTGTATGTAGGCGACTATATATATATTACAGATAAAGAAATATCTTTACATGAAGTAACGGAAATAAATGGGGTCTCTAAGATACAAAAGACATCAAGTATATTTGAAAGAAATTCTTTCAGTAATTATTTATCAAATTTTACTGCTGATATCATTTTTGGATTTGAAACATTCCCAATTATAGTAGCATTATTAAAAATAGTGACTCTAACAGATATGCCTGTATATGCAATTATTTTATTATTTATTAATTTATGGATATTATTTTTCTCTTTTTATATGCTTGGATTATCATTAAATTCAAGGCAATATATATATCATAATATACTTAATGCCTTTGTATTATATGGAATAATAAAAATATCATTAGCTATATATATAGAAAATCATAATTTATTAGAATTAATAGTACGTAATATTAATTATTGGAGTATGAATTTATATATATTTATATCATCATTGGCTATTATATTAATATCATTAATTTTGAAAAAAGTACTAAATAACGATAAAAAAATAATGAATAATTAAGGAAATGGAAAAAGAATACTAAAATGAATCAGATTATAAATGATTTTTGCAAAATAGATTTAAAAAAAGATAGTATAATAACAATAGGAAAATTTGATAGTGTACATAAAAAAAAAAAAAAACTTATTAAATACACTGTAGAATATGCTAAAAAAAATAATCTAATTTCTATAGCAATAGTTATCAAAAAGAAAAATCTATCCTTATATAATACAGAAGATAATAATGCATTTATTAAGGCTCTTGGCATTAATTACATAATAGTTATTGACTTTTTACCAGAATTTTATAAAATGGAGGCTAAAGAGTTCTTTGATAAGCTTGTAGAATATTACCGTATGAAACATATTGCCGTAGGCACCGATTTTGCCTTTGGAAAAGACAGAATGGGAGATAATGAGTTTTTAAAAAAATACTCAAAAGAATGCGGTGTAGGCGTAAGTTTCATTAAATTTCTTAAATATAAAAATAATAAAATATCAAGTTCAAATATTAGAGAATGTCTTTCTAACGGAGATATGACTAGTGTAAATAAAATGCTTGGAAGAGAATATTCTATGAGCGGATTGGTAGTTCATGGAAATGCTTTAGGTAGAAAAATAGGCTACCCTACTGCTAATTTAGAAATACCTAAAAATATTTTTATACCTAGAATGGGAGTATACAGTTCTACTGTAACTATAGGAAATGGAGAGACTACATATGAAGCTCTTACTTTTATAGGTATAAGTAATATTAATAAAGAGCTTAGAGTAGAAAGCCATATATTAGATTTCTCAAAAATGATTTATGGTAAAAAAATAACCGTTATATTACTTAAATATATTAGAGATAATATAAAGGTTAATTCTATAGATGAAGTTAAAAAATTATTAGAAAATGATGAAAAAAAGATAAGAAAATATTTCAAAAGGAGAACAAAACAATGTCTATCACAGCAGACGAAAAAGCAAAAATAATCAAAGAATTTGGTAAAAATGAAAAGGATACAGGTTCTACAGAAGTACAAGTAGCACTTTTAACTAATCGTATAACTTATTTAAAAGGTCATTTCCAAACTCATACTAAAGATAATCATTCAAGAATGGGACTTCTTAAAATGGTTGCTAAAAGAAGAAAACTTCTTAACTATTTAAGAAAAACTGATATAGAAGCTTATAAAA
>CALXXQ010000069.1 GCA_944392715.1 uncultured Brachyspira sp. | reverse complement strand
TACAATGCTTTTTATATAATGCTTGAACATGCAGTAGGTGAGAATATATTTAAATTATATTTATTAGGAAATGTTGAAAAAAGTGATAAAAAACTTGATGGTATGATAGAGCTTACAAAACTTTATGATTTTATAATGGACACTCTAAAAAATAAAAATAAGGAAATTATTCTAGACCCTATAAATAGATATACGGTTTATGAGTGTAAGCCTACAGATAATTTTTTCAGAGAAGATATATTTATGGGTAATACATGCTATATGGAACTTATAGATGATTATGTTAATTACAATATAGATGCTATTGTTAATATTTCCAAAATGGGAGCAAGGGCTGTATATTTGACTTATGTATTTTCAGATAATAAAGATAATGATTTTAATGATGAAAATATAAATCAAAAACTCTTTGATGAAAGAAATAATATTTTAGATGAGCTTGAAAGCATGATGGGTGAGAAAGGAAGTGGTAAAGAAATAGGTATTGTGTTAGGCAGTGCTTTTGGAATACTATGCGGATATATAGACTTACTTTTATACAATCAAGATGAGTTTATAAAAAGAGCTGAAGAAGTATTAAAAAAATATAATTATAAATTTAGATTATTAAGATTCAGACAGTATTCTGAAATTATAAAGACATTTAATGATAATTAATTGTTAATAATTATAATAAATAATAAAGCCGCTAACATATACTTAATATGCTAACGGCTTTTTATTATTAAGTTAATATATATTAAACTAAACCGTAAGGAATCATTATATCAGCAACTTTAACAAATCCTGCTATATTAGCACCTTTCAAATAATCACCTTTGAATCCATACTCTTCAGCAGTTTGATAACAAGTATTATGAATATTAGTCATAATATTTTTAAGTTTATTATCAGTGTAGTCAAAATCCCATTTATCCATAGAAGCATTTTGCTGCATTTCTAATGCAGAAGTAGCAACTCCTCCAGCATTTGTAGCTTTTCCAGGTGCGAATAATATTCCAGCTTTTTGGAATACTTCAACAGCTTCAGGAGTAGCAGGCATATTAGCTCCTTCAGTAACAGATATACATCCGTTTTTAACTAATGTCTCAGCACTCTTAGCATCAAGTTCATTTTGAGTAGCACAAGGTAAAGCAATATCACAAGCAATATCCCAAATGTTTCCATTTTCTAAATATTTAGCAGAAGAATGAGCATTAACATACTCTTTAATTCTTTTTCTTTCTACTTCTTTTAATCTTTTTACAGTGTCTAAATTGATGCCATTTTCATCATAAATAACTCCATTAGAGTCAGAACAAGCAATAACTTTAGCACCTAATTGAGTGGCTTTTTGCATCGCATATATAGCAACATTACCAGAACCAGAAACTACTACTTTTTTGCCTTCAAAACCATTTTTGCCATTAGTTTTAAGCATAAGGTCAGTGAAGTATACAAGTCCATAACCAGTAGCTTCAGTACGAGCTAATGAACCACCGTATCCTAAACCTTTTCCTGTTAATACACCAGGTTCAAATCTATTTTTAAGTCTTTTGTATTGACCGAATAAATATCCAATCTCTCTAGCACCAACTCCTATATCTCCAGCAGGAACATCTATATCATATCCTATATGTCTTTGAAGCTCTGTCATAAAGCTTTGGCAGAAACGCATAACTTCATTATCGCTTTTTCCTTTAGGATCAAAATCAGAACCGCCTTTACCTCCGCCTATAGGTAAGCCTGTTAGAGCATTTTTAAATATTTGTTCAAAACTTAAGAATTTAATAATACCTAAATAAACAGATGGGTGAAAACGAAGTCCGCCTTTGTATGGTCCTATAACACTTGAGAATTGTACACGGAAACCTCTGTTTACATGTATTTCTCCTTTATCATCCATCCAAGGAACTCTGAACATAATTTGTCTTTCAGGTTCGCATATTCTTTCTATTATCTTCTGTTCAATATAGTGAGGCTTTTTCTTTAATACAACTTCTAAAGTACTTAATACTTCTTTCACTGCTTGGTGAAATTCTGCTTCACCAGGGTTTCTTTTTACTATTTTGTTGTAAATGGCTTCTAACTGTTCATTCATTTGAGAAGACATAAATTAATCTCCTTTTTTTATTTTTATTTGTTGAAAATATTATACACTAAATAGTATTATTGTCAATAGTAATGTTATCGGTTTTTTTATTGAATTATTATTTTTTTTAAAAAAATTATAATTTTTATATAAAAAAATTAAATATGGTGTAAAATGTTGTATTATTTCTATATATAATTAAAAAGAATATTATGCCCAAAGACAAATATAAACCAAAAACAAAATATGAATTGATAGATTTGATAGAAAAAACAAAATTTAATAAAACAGATACTAGTTTTATAACAGATATGTCAGTATTATTTAAATATTCTATGCTAAGAAATTTCAGCAGTATTGAAACTTTGGACATTAATTTATTATTTTTTGTAATTAGAAAACATTTCCTTTCTTTTTTTTCTTCTTACTCTATTTATATGTCTTTCAAAATCTCCATTTGATATTAATTCTGCTAATACATATTGCTCAAATGTTGGTACAGTGCAAGAATAAAATCCAAGTTCATCTATAAATTTATTTACAAGACATTTTGGTAAAACCATATATCCTACTCGTAAAGATGGTGAAATAGTTTTTGAAAACGTGTTAAGATATATAACATTATCATATTCTGAAAGAGAAAATATAGTTTCCTCAGGTTTGCTTGATATTGAAAATTCTGATTCAAAGTCATCTTCAATAATAAAATTATTTTCTTTTTTAGACCATTCTATATATTCATATTTTTTTGAGGCTGATGCTGTAACTCCTGTTGGAAAACTTCTATACGGTGAAACATGAAGTACATTGGCATTTGTTTTTTGTAGTTCTGAACTTTCTATTCCGTTTGATCCAAGATTAAGAAATTCCAAATTCACTCCCATTGTTCTATATACCTGTTCTATTTTATGATATGAAGGATATTCTATAGCAAATATTCTATTTTTCCCTAATAGCATTACTATCAAATTATATAAATATTCTGAGCCTGATCCTATTATTATTTGATTTAATTGAACCTCAATTCCTCTATTTCTAACCAAATATTTTTTTATAGCTTCTCTAAGTTCAATACATCCTAAATTATCTGATTTAGTAAATATATCTTCTCCATAATCATTCATTACTTTACGCATAGTTTTTGTAAAAACAGAAATTGGAAAATCTGATAATATGTTATTAAAATTATTATTATGTTTTATTATTTTTTCATCAGATGATAAAAAAACATCTGCCTTACTAAAAATTACAAAAAATCCGCTTCTTTCATGAGATTCTATATATCCCTCATCTAATAATAAAGCATAAGCATGTTCTATTGTTATTATACTTACTCCAGTTTCTAATGCCATAGTTCTTTTAGATGGAAGTTTGCTTTTTAATGGATATATTCCTCTTACTATATCTTTTTTTATTTGATTGTATAACTGAATATATGCGGGTGTTTTTAGTTTATTATTAATTATATATTTCATCTGGTTATATATAACTCTCATATTTTGGTTATTTTATTATATTCAGATATATTATAGAATTTTTATATAAAAAACAAGGAGAGAGTAAAATGCAAGAAAATAGATATGAATTAAATAAAAATCTTGCCCAAATGTTAAAAGGCGGGGTAATAATGGATGTTACAAATGCTGAGCAGGCAGTAATTGCAGAATCTGCAGGTGCTTGTGCAGTTATGGCTTTAGAGAGAATTCCTGCTGATATAAGAGCTGCAGGAGGGGGTTCAAGAATGAGCGATCCTAAATTAATAAAATCTATACAATCTGCTGTATCTATACCAGTTATGGCTAAATGCCGTATTGGACATTTTGTAGAAGCACAAATATTAGAGTCCATTGAAATTGATTATATTGATGAATCAGAGGTTTTATCGCCTGCAGATGATAAGTATCATATAAACAAGAGAAAGTTTAATGTTCCATTTGTATGTGGGGCAAGAGATTTAGGAGAGGCATTAAGAAGAATAAATGAAGGGGCTTCTATGATAAGAACAAAAGGAGAGGCAGGAACAGGTAATATTGTGCAGGCTGTGAAACATATGAGAATGATTCAATCTGAAATATGCAAAATAAGTTCTATGTCTGAAGATGAGCTTTTTAACGCTTCAAAAGAACTTCAAGTTTCTTATGAGCTTTTAGAATATGTGAAAAATAATAAAAAACTTCCTGTTGTAAATTTTGCTGCTGGCGGTGTTGCTACTCCTGCAGATGCAGCACTAATGATGCAGTTGGGTGCTGATGGAGTGTTTGTTGGTTCTGGTATTTTTAAATCAGGGGATCCTAAAAAGAGAGCGGCTGCAATAGTTAAAGCTGTTACTAATTTTTCTGATGCAAAAATGCTTGCAGAAATTTCTGAAGATTTAGGAGAGGCTATGGTTGGAATAAATGAAGAAGAAATAAATATATTGATGTCTGAAAGAGGTAAATAATTATGCGTATTGCTGTGCTTGCTGTTCAGGGAGCTTTTATAGAACATAGAAAAATGTTAGATATGCTTGATGTTTCTTCTATTGAGATAAGACAGAAAAAAGATTTGAGTTATTCTTTTGACGGGCTTATTATTCCTGGAGGAGAAAGTACTGTACAAGGTAAATTAATTAGAGAGCTTGGAATTTATGATGAATTAAAAGAATATATATTATCAGGTCTACCTGTTTTTGGTACTTGCGCTGGGCTGTTATTACTTGCAAAAGAAATAAAAAATGATGAACGAAGTCATTTAGCTACAATGGATATATCTGCAGTTAGAAATGCCTATGGGCGTCAGCTTGGAAGTTTTTATACAGAAGGATATTTTGAGGGTATTGGTAAAATTCCTATGACATTTATAAGAGCCCCATATATAGCTGAAGTAAATGGAAATGCAAAAGCTTTAGCTGTTGTTGATAATCATATTGTAGCGGCATTAGAGGATAATCAGCTTGTAACATCATTTCACCCAGAGCTTAATAATGATTTATCAGTACATAAATTTTTTATTGATATGATTGTAAATAAAACTTAAATAAATAATATTATATATAGTTTGCAATTTTATGGTTTGGTATTTATCTTAAATAAAGGATAAAAATTAATTTAAGATAAAACCAAACTTTAATTTATTATATTTAAACATTTTAATTTATATACCTATTCAATTTTTATATTTGAAAGTATTATCATATACTTCTTTTATATAATATAACAAATTGTATTTAGATAATTGAATATGATCAAAGTAAATTATTGATGCTATGTTTTTGTGGTCAAAAGTTTTAATTAGGCTTTAGATAAATTCAATAATAAAAAATATATTGAGATTTATTCACTATTTTGTATAAAAGTGAATGATAAAAAATTGGTAAAATAGTAGGCAGCAATTTATTTATGCTATGGAAATAATTATAAAATAAGTATTGCTGACTTAATTTATTATCTTTTATTTATAAACTCATAATTAATTATTATTGACTTAATAATGATTAATTAATATACTAAAATAAAAAATATAGGTATTAATAAAAAATGGATTATAAAAAATTAAATGATATTATAGTTTCTATGAGAAGAGAGCTTCATAAAATACCTGAAGTTGGTACTAATCTTCCTCAGACAAAAAGTTATGTTATAAATAAATTAAAAGAATTAGGGCTTTCTTATAAAGAGTCTCCATTGGATAGCGGGCTTGTATGCGATATAGGAAATGATGATAGTAAAAATATAGCTGCTATTAGGGCTGATATGGATGCTTTACCTATATTAGAAGAGACAGAATTTGATTATGCTTCTAAAAATGGAAATATGCATGCATGCGGACATGATGCTCATACGGCTTGTCTTTTGGGTGCTGCTTACTATTTATCTGAAAATAAATCTAGAATAAAAGGTACTGTAAGATTAGTTTTCCAGGCAGCTGAAGAATTAGCAGTAGGGGCACATAATATGATTAATTCTGGTTTGCTTGATGGAGTTAATGCTATAGTTGGAACTCATATAGGTACTTTGGCAGCTAATGTACCAAGCGGTGAATTTATATTAAAAGAAGGTCCTTTAATGGCTTCTAATGATAGAATATTTATAAAGGTAATAGGTAAGGGCTCTCATGGAGCTTATCCTCATCTTTCTATTGACCCTATATTAACAGCAAGTCAAATAATACAGGCAATTTATAATATTAAAAGCAGAGAAATATTAGCAACTGATCCTGTAATAATTTCTATATGTATGGTTCATGCTGGAAGTCAGTATAATATCATACCGTCTGAAGTTAGTATAGAAGGAACTTTCAGAACATTCAGTGAAGAGAATAGAGTTTTTATAACTGAGAGAATAAAAGAGGTAGTTCATTCTATTGCTAGTGCTAATAGGGCAGAGGCTGAAGTTATAATAAAAAGGAGAGGAGCTCCTGTCATCAATAATGATGATATATATAAAGAGCTTGATGATGTATGTAAAACACTTAATTTTAAAAAGGCTTCTCATTATGAGCTTTCTATGGCTGGAGAGGATTTTGCTGATTATTTAGAAAAGATAAACGGAGCTTTTATATTATTTTCTACAGTTACAGAAAAGAATATACCTCATCATAATAGTAAATTTGAAATAGATGAATCAAAATTATATCAGCCTTCAGTACTTATGAGTGAATGGGCTATTAAACATTTAGAATTGAATAGTTACTAAAATTATTATTAAATATATGTTTTATAAATATTGTATCTATTTATTAAAAATTATATAATATGTATTATACTATACATAGGTATTATAATTATATAAACTTATTGTTAAGGAAATATAAAAAATATTATGAAGAAATATAAGCCCAAAAGAAAAGAAGAATTAAAGGAACTAGTATTTACTGACGGTATAAAACTTGATTGTGTTGATACAAGTCTTATCAAAGATATGAGTTATCTTTTCCATGAAAGTAAAAGAAAAGATTTTGAAGGCATAGAAGATTGGGATGTTTCTAATGTTGAGGATATGTCTTATATGTTTGCCTCTATGGACTTTAATTTTATTTTAGATTTATCAAGAATAGATTTTAATCCTAATTTAAATAATTGGAATGTATCTAAAGTTAAAAAGATGAGTAATATGTTTGCCTATTGTTCTAATTTTAATCAGCCTTTAGATAAGTGGGACACTTCTAATGTTGAAGATATGTCATTTATGTTTAATCTGGCAAAAAACTTTAATCAGCCTTTAAATGATTGGAATATATCTAAAGTAAAAGATATGAGAGGTATGTTTAAGTTAGCAGAAAGTTTTAATCAGCCTTTAAATAATTGGAATATTAGTAAAGCTGAAGATTTATCAAATATGTTTAGTTATTGTACATTTTTTAATCAGCCTCTTAATGACTGGGACGTATCTAATGTAAAAAATATGGAATCTTTGTTTAATAGTTGTGAGAATTTTAATCAGCCTTTAGATAAATGGAACACATCTAATGTTGAAAATATGTCATTTATGTTTGCTGATTGTAAAAAATTCGATCAGCCTTTAAATAGCTGGAATGTGTCTAATGTAAACTATATGAACTGTATGTTTCTGTCAGCAGAAAGTTTTAATCATCCACTTGATAAATGGAATACAAAAAAAGTAACTAATATAGAGTTTATGTTTAGATATGCAGAAAAGTTTGATCATTATGAATCTTTAGAACATTGGAATTTAGATAAATTAAAAGATATAACTTTAATTTGTGATGATGAAAATAAATTGCATACAAGACTTAAAATATATATGCAAGTTTTTTATCCTAAAGAAGATTATATAACTATAAGCAAAGATAATGTCAAAGAAATATATGATCTTATTGCAAAAGATAAAAATAGAAGAATTGTAAGATTTAGAAAAATAATTGAGAAAGATTTTGCAGATGAGCTTTCATCTGTTACAAAAGATTGTGATTTTTAATTATAAAAAATGCAGAAAATTATTAGGAGAATATTATGAAGAAATATAAACCTGAAACAAAACAAGAATTAGAGCAATTGGTATATACTGACGGAATAAAACTCTATGATGTAGATACAAGTCTTATTACTGATATGAGCGAGCTTTTTCATAACAGCACCAGAAAAGATTTTGAAGGTATAGAAGACTGGGACGTTTCTAATGTTGAGGATATGTCATATATGTTTGCCCATATGAGCTATGATAGCTTTGAAAACCGTTCTAAAGCTAAGTTTAATCATAATCTTAATAATTGGAATGTATCCAAAGTTAAGCATATGAGCTTCATGTTTTATTATTGTCAGGATTTTAATCAGCCTTT
>CALXXQ010000068.1 GCA_944392715.1 uncultured Brachyspira sp. | reverse complement strand
ATCTCCTTATGTAAGATTATCATTTGAAAGGAAATTCTTTGAAACAGAAAAAACAGATTTCATTGCTGGTGTTCATTTATCTTATGAAAATATGATTTTTAATGCCAATGATATGAATAATCTATTTGCTTCTCATACTGTTAAACAATATCATTCAGTAGGTTTAATGTTTAGCTTCGGATTTTTCTTTGAGAATAGATAGAAGTTGTAAATAAGCTGATAACTGACGAACTCATTCAGAGGTTATCAGCTATTTTTACATATAGTTTATACAGACTAATAGTAAAATTAACAATTTTATTAAATTTACGATTCATTTTTTAATTTTATTTATAACTTAATTGAAAATTCTGTCGTGCATCTAAGTGTAGAGTAATTTCAATAATTTAATAATGATTAATAAAATTATATTATAAAAAATTAGTACTTTTGATACTTTACAAAATCTATATAACTAGATGTCTGATGGGAAAGTTGATAAAAAATAATTTTAAAACTTTATTTATATACCCCCTTTTATATTTTCTGCATCAATTTAAAATTCCAATTTATTTATATTTAATACTCAATCAGTAAAAGCACACCCGCCCAAGTTTTTTTTAAATTTGTAATCTATTTAACGCACGGTTAATGCACTATTATCTATAATTAAGATTGTATTTTAAATTTGTATATATTAATAATTTAGTTTAAGATGCGTGTTAAAATGTTTTATAAAATAAAAAAGCTTAGGGTGGGAGCTATAATTTCTAATTAGATAATAAGAAATAAAGTGTTATAAATTTAATTAATATAAAAAAGAATAAAGGGCGGGAATTATAGTTGACTTTATAATAGTTTAATATTAAAATGAGAAAAAATTATTTATGAAATACTAAAATGTTATGCATTAAAAAACATATTATTAAAATATTATTAATAATAGCTTTTTTGCTATATTCATTTAGCTTTGCATTATTCGCTGAAATAGACTTTAACTTAATTGTACCATTCGGATATAGTTTCACTTTCTCTGATGCCAAAATAAAAAGAAGTTACAATGCATTAATATCTTTAAAAAATCAAGATTATTATGAAGTAGGAGTACAGTCTCAAATAGGATATAATTTTGATACAAAAAACAGCATTTTCAAAAGCATAAGCATAATGGCTGAAATAGGTTATCAATTATCTCCAATGTCTATATCTTATAATACTACACCCAATGAACTTACAAATAATATACTGTTTCATACTTTGCATATAGGCTTGATTCAAAAGTTTTATGTATTAGATAGATTATCATTTGGTATAGGTGGCGGAATAAGAATACCTTTTTCTGCTGATGTTAAAGTAAATATGGATTATTTTATGAATCCTATTCCTATTAATAATGGAAAGTATGATTATAATTATATAAAATCATTATTCGACAGCAGAGTTATTCCATATATAAAATTAACTATGGACGGATATTATTTCTTTAATGATTTTGTCTCTTTAATGATAGGGCTTTATATCACATATAGTATGAATATGAACTTTAATACTGATAAATTAAATTCCAATCTCCCTATGGAATATTATCATAAGCTTTCATATTCATCTATAGGTGCTGGTATTAATATAGGTATATCCATTGGAAGAAAAGGAAGCAATGAAATAAAAAGAATTGAATGATTAACTTAAAGGTTATTATTTTATGAGAAAGTATTTAAAATACATTATACTAATTTTTATTTTTTATAATAATGTTTTTGCAGGCATAGACTTTTCTTTATTTGTACCTATTGATGGGAATGTATCTATTTTAAATAAAAATATTAATAGTCAGCAAACACATTTAAATAATGTATATGAATACGGATATTTTAGTGCGGGTGTTCTTTCTGAAATAGGATATAATTTTAAATTTGATAATAAATATATTAATAGTTTAAGTGTAGTAGGTAATATAGGCTATATGGCTTCAACACTTCCTATTGAAGTTAGAAAAGAATTAATAGGAAGATTTTATGAAGTTGCATTCTTGCATACATTAAATACAGGAGCTTCAATAAAAATAATAAATAATGTAACTAATTATAATTTATCCTATTCTATATGTATAGGCGGAGGAATAAAAACTCCTTTTGGCGGTAATATTATAAGTCAGCTTGCTGCTACTGACGAATCAATTTTAACAGGAAAAGAAGAATATAATTTTAATGATATAAAAAATGTATTTAAAAGTGTTGTTATACCATATATAAAGCTTGATATTAATTTATACTATCATCTAACTAAAAATGTATCATTTATGGCAGGGCTTTATTTTAATTATAACTTTGCTTTTAAATACAATACTGATTATATAAATAATTTTGCTGCGATGAAAGTATTTGATAAATTAGAAGTTTCCAGCTTTTCTATGGGAATATCTTTGGGATTTGCTATAAGGGATAATGGGTATTAATTTATGAGAATTATAAGAAATATTATTATTATATTAATTATAAAGGTTTTTTCTTTATTTGCTGTTGATTTTATAGATTTTAATTTATCTGTTCCTATAGGCGGAAGCTATAATTTTTTGAACTCCTCCATTAATGAAAATAATTTTGTACAAACTCCTTCACTTTTAATACCTGTATCATCATTAAAATCAGGACTTTCATTTGAAATAGGAGTTTTAGCTCAGCTTGGATATAATTTCAAATTGGAAAATAGCGTATTAAAAAGCACAAGTACTATGATAGATTTCGGATATTATATGCATCCTATGTCTATTAATTATAATAAAAATTTATATGGAAGTGATGAAGTAAAATCTACTATAACATTTCATACTATTAATATAGGCGGTATTCAGAAATTTTATTTGGGAAATAATTTTGCTATAGGCTTGGGAGGCGGAGTAAAAATACCTATATCATATACATTTGATAATATAGAATCAAAATTAAATAATCCTCTTCCTCAAAATAATAAAGGAAATCTTAATTATATAAAAGCACTTTATGAAAGCAGAGTTATACCTTATGTTAAACTTACATTGGAAAGTTTTTTCTTTGTACATGATAATATAGCTCTTAATATAGGAATGTATATATCTTATAGCATAGGTATGAATTATAATATATATAAATTGAATGAAGAAGTTTCAGCTGCTAATAATGTTCAGTATACAGAATATTATAATAAGCTTAATTCTTCATCTTTGGGTGTTGGTGTTGTATTAGGGGCTTCTTTTGGAAGAGTTAATCCTAAACTTCAGAATTAATAATAAATGGATAAATAAAAATGAAAAGAGTTTTTTTATATATTTTATTATTTGCCTTATATTTTTTTAATAGTAATAAACTTTTTGCTGGTATGGAATTTAATGTATATATTCCATTCGGTGTAAGTTTAACTTATATTAACAGCACAGTAAAAAATAAAGATTATGTAGAAAATTCATTTAAAAAATTCTATGACAGATCTGCAGCAGAAACAGGTATTTTAATTGGAGGCGGTTATAATTTTGAATTTAAAAATCCTATAATAGAAAGTTTAAGTTTAATGCTTGATATAGGCTATTATATGGCTCCTGTATCAATATCTTATATAAACTCAATTACAGGCATAACATCTGAAACGACTCTGCTTCATACATTAAATACAGGACTTGCATTAAAATTATATTTTTATTCTTCATTAATAAACCTTTACTACTCTGTTACATTAGGAGGAGGGGTAAAAACTCCTTTTGGAGGAAATGTTTTAAATAATAGTGCTTTTACAGATGAATCTATACTATATGGAAAAGATGCATACGGATACAGAGACATAAGAAATTTATTCAAAACTCCTGTCATAGGTTATTTAAAATATAGTATAGACTTCTATTATATGCTTACGGAAAAAGTATCTATTATGTATGGACTTTATGCTTCTTATGATTTTGGTATGAAATATAATACAGAATATCTTAACAGCAGTCAGTATTTAAAAGATTATGCTAATGCCAGTTTTACACAGGCTCCTATATTTGGGTCTTTAAGCTATAATAATATAAGTGCTGGTATTATATTTGGCATTTCTTTCGGAAAAACTCATGCTAAAGTAAAATACGGTTATTGATTTATAATAATGAAAATGTATATATTTTGAGGGTTTTATTATGATTAAAAATATATTATTAATGACTTTTTCAATGCTCTTTATGATTTCTTGCAGTAATGTAAAAATACTAGACCCTAATGAAAGAGATGTTGAAATTCAGTATATAACAACCGTAAAAAACGGAACAGAAATTTATAGGTATGTTTCTCAAAATGTAACTAGTCTTATGAAGTTCAAATTAAAGGATTTTGCCGATGATTTTGAAAATATATTGTGTGCAGAATTGTATGATGGCAAGACATATTTTACATTAGGTGATTTGTATATAAATAAATATAATTTTAGTATACTTTTTGATAAATATGACTATAAAAAGATAAAGAATATTTCTTATTTGTTTTCTAATACAATGCTTGAAGTTGTTTTTATGGTTACTAATGTAAGTGTAAATGGAAGTCAATTAACATTAACTTTTAACAAACAAATTAACGGAAGTAATACAGCAACGATAGATTTAGGGTCAGATTTAGATACAATAATGAACAGCATTAAAACTTACAGCTATTTATCAGATAAAGAAAATTATCATTATAAAGTTGTTATCCTTACAATACTTATATATGCCTCACTTCAGGCAAATGGTATAATACCAGCTTATTAATTTTGATAAGGATGCATAAGAATTTTTTTAATAAATAATTAAGGAGGATTAAATAAAAATTGTTAGGGTTATAAGCGGACAATTTTTATTGATAATATGAAGACTATTATTATTTTTTTAATTGTGAATATAACCTTATTTGCTCAGTTTGAAATAAATGCCTTTGTTCCTTTTGGTATCAATGGAAGCTTTCCATCTATAACATTAAGCAGCCCTAATCATACATATCAAAGCATAAAGGGATATATAGGTGCCGAGTTAGGAGTTATTGCTCAGCTCGGATATAATATGAAATTAAATAAAGATATCCATATAAAAAGTATAAGTTTTCTTTTTGAAACAGGGTATTATTTTAATGCTAATAGTATAACTTATAATTATCCGTATGCAGATTCATATAATTATTTTAAAATTTTTGAAACTTTAGGTATGCATAATATTATTATAGGATTTAACCCAAAAATCAATTTCAATAATTTTTCATTAGGGTTAGGCGTAGGAATGAAAATACCATTATCTGCTGATGTATTAGAAAAAAGCGATTATAAAGGTGATATAATAAAAGAATATACTATTTTTGAAGGCTCTTTAATGTATCAGGATAAAAAGCATTGGAATTTTGATGATATAAAAAAATTGTATAAAGTTCCTGTATCTCCTTATATAAAAATAAACTTTGAAGGGCTTTATTATTTTGTTGATAAATTTGCACTTTTATATGGCGGTTATATAGCCTATGATTTTTCAATGCCATATAATACTGATAATATACAAATAACAGATAAAACTTTAATAAAAAGCTATCAGCTATCCTACTTATCATTTGTATTTTATATAGGATTGTCATTTGGGAGAAATAATGATTAAATTTATCTTTTTTATAAAAAATATAGTAATATAATTTAAATGGTATAATAAAGGCTTATTAAATTTGCAATAAAAATTATGATACAATTTCTATTATTATACTATCATTATTTTTTATATGAAAATTTTTTAAATAATAATTTTTTAATATTGACTTTATTTATGAAAAATATAAGATTAGTAACTAGTTTTTATAAATACATAGTTTATAAAATAATAATATGAGTACTTATAAAAATTAATACGATAAATTTTATCATAATAGTATATATGAAGGTAAATTTATGTCTGCTGCATTTTTTTCTAAATATAATCTTCAGTATTATATTTATATTTTTTAAGATTTTTTTCTATTTATAAAAAAATTATAAAACATATTCATTTTTTATAAAAACATATAAAAAAATAAAACAATAAAATTATCATTTATGAGGAAAACTATGGAAAAAGATAAAATGTTGGAGCTTACGGAAGGAAATGTAAGTAAGGGACTTATAAAATTAGTTATACCTATGATATTAGGAAATTTATTAAATATAGCCTACAATATAGTTGATACTATTTGGATAGGTCAAATGATAGGACCTAAGGGACTTGGAGCAATTGCTGTTAGCTTCCCTATTATATTAATACTTTTGGCTATAGCTTCAGGAGTAACAGTAGCTGCAAATGTACTAATAGGACAGTATTTTGGTGCTGATGATAAGGAATCTGTAACATATGTTTCAAGAGTAGCTACTACTATAAGTTTAATAACAGCTTTGACTCTTGCAGTACTTGGGTATATATTCGCTCCTCCTATAATGAAATTTTTAAATACAGCAGATAGCATAATGGAATATTCTGTTAGTTATTTCAGAATAAGTATGATAGGCTTTCCATTTATGTTTTATTATTTTTTGGTATCAGCTTTGCTTAGAGGTATAGGAGATACTGTAAAACCTTTAATATTTTTAGCTATTGCTTCGGTTTTGAATTTAATATTAGACCCTCTTATGATAAAAGGAATAGGACCTTTTCCTGCTATGGGACTTGATGGGGCTGCTTATGCTACTGCTTTCTCACAATTTGTATCTGTTGCTGTGAGTATGATATATTTGAAGATGAAAAACAGTATAGTAAAAGCTAATCCTTTTGATTTAGCATTTGATTTTAATATTACTAAATTGATGTTTAAAATAGGTCTTCCATTTGCTGCTATGCAGTTAATAGTATCTGTAAGCTGGCTTTTATTAAACAGAATCATAAATACATATGGAGAATCAGCTTCAGCTTCAGTTGCCGTATCAATGAGAGTTGATTCATTATCATTTTTACCTCTTTTGGCATTATCAGCAGGTATTGCCACTATGACAGCACAAAATATTGGGGCTGGAAAAATGGATAGAGTTAAAGAAATATTTAAATCTGGTATGATATTATCTGTTGGAATATCATCATTTATGGCTATTTTTTCAATATTATTTCCAGAGATTATTGTAAGAATGTTTACTAAAGATATGAGTGTTTTAAAATATACTAAAAGCTATATTTATGTTGTAATGCCTTCTATAATAATGCTTTCAGTAATGTTTACTGCAAATGGGGTTATTAATGGTGCTGGAAAAACATTTATGCTTATGCTTTTTGCTTTTTTTGCCCATATAATTATAAGGGTTCCTCTTGCTAATATTATATCTCCGAAAATGGGTTTATGGGGAATATGGACATCTATGGCTATAGGAAATTTTTTCAGTATGAGTTTCAGCCTATTATATTATTATTCCAATAAATGGAAAAAAGATGCAAATATAGCCTCTCATTCTGCAGCTGAGCATAATGTATCATGATTTAAGTATCATAAAAGATTTATTTTTTAATTGATTTTTTTAATAAAAGTATTATAATCAAAAACAATTGTTTACATAACTATTTTTTATAAAATGAGGTGCTATATGGAATTAAAAGACTATATAAGAAATATTCAGGATTATCCTAAAAAAGGAATACTTTTCAGAGATATTACTACCCTTCTTCAAAATAAAGAAGCTTTTAAATATGCTATAGATAAAATGGCAGAACAAGTTGCTAATGAAAAAATAGATTATATAGTCGGAGCTGAAAGCAGGGGATTTTTAATAGGTTCAGCTTTAGCTTATAAATTAAACTGCGGATTCATACCTGTAAGAAAAAAAGGCAAATTACCTTATAAAACTATTTCTGAAGAATATGCATTAGAGTATGGTACAGATACTTTATATATGCATGAAGATGCTCTTAAAAAAGGAGATAGAGTATTAATAGTTGATGATTTGATTGCTACAGGCGGTACAGCACTTGCTATGATTAAAATGGTTGAAAAATTAAATGCTGAAGTTGTTGCATCTTCATTTTTAATAGAGTTAAAAGAATTAAATGGAAGAAAAGAAATAGAAAAATATCCTATAAATGTTTTAATAGAATACTAATTTAGACAGTTATTGACTTTTAATGATTTTTAATATAGAATAGTACAAAAATTATGTTTAAAAAAAATTATTGAAATAAATACATTTTTAAGGAGAATTTGATATGTCATCTATTAAACCATTAGCAGACAGAGTACTTTTAAAAGTATTAGAACAAGAAGAAAAAACTTCAAGCGGAATACTTCTTCCAGATACAGCTAAAGAAAAAACTCAAAAGGCAGAAGTTATAGAAGTAGGAGACAGCGAAGATATAAAAGTGAAAAAAGGCGATATAGTTATATATGATAAATATGCAGGAATTCAAATTAAAGAAGGTGATACTGAATATTTAATAGTAAAAAATGAAGAGATAGTTGCTCTTATAAAATAATAAATATCTATTATATAAAAATATAAAATAAAAGAACACTTATCTTTAAAAAAGATGGTGTTCTTTTTTTACTAATTAGCCTTATCACTAGTTTTTATTAGTGTTAATAAAACTTTTTCGTATCATAAAGAATTAATAAGGTTAAATAATATAAAAAATTATATTATTTAATTTTATTAATTTGTTCGATAATTAATTAATATAATCAATAATAGAGAGCCATTTCTCTTACTTAATCTGGAGATTTTTATAAATGCTAAAATATTTTGTAATATTTCTTGCTATATTAAATATAGTATATGCTCAAAATGATACAACAAATAAAAGCCCTGAATATAAATTCACTTATGAAAAAGAAAATAGTTTTACTATATCTGATGAAACAAATACTATAAATGAAGTATCCATTATGCTTGAAAGAAGAGGCTTTCCTCTTGTAAATAGATTAGTGAGATTTACTTCATTAAACCCCGATATGTTTGACTTTTTTGCAGATGATGGACAAGAAGTATTATTAAAAGAAATAGAAGACAATGGAGATAGCAATCAAATAGCAACTAATATATATACTAATGTTTATATTGTACCTACAGATGAAAATGGAATAGCAAAAGCTAAATTAAATTTAAAAAGTGAAGGCAATGGTATTGTACTTATGCATATACTTTATGTAGGATCTACTGGAAATACTAATATATCATATGAAGAATATGCTTATGTAAATATAAAAAAAGAAAATGCTATGCCTTCTAAATTACTTATAGGAGATTCGAGCAATGTAAATGTAAAAAGCTCTATGCTTATAACATCTACATTATTTCCATCTTTATTTTTGCTGTCAATAGCTCTTATTTTTATAAGTTATTTCAGACATATATACGATGAGTATAGAAATGCTAAATCTAAAATTGTGATGTATACTTTTTTTGGATTTAGCTCTATAAAAAAGAATTTTACTCTTATGATATTTATAATATTCATAGAATTAGTAATAGTAGCTAGTTTCCTAATTTTGGACAGCTATATTTTTTCTGTAATACTTATAGCATTCTTTATAGCAGGATTTTTAGTAAAAAGAGAAAAAATATATGCAATAGCATTTTTTATACTGGCATGCATCTCTATGATATATTTATATCTTGAAACATTTACAAGTCATATGGGAATAGAATGTATATTTGATAATCAAATAATGGGAAACCCAGCATTTACTTTATTTTTATTCTTAATACTTACAGCATTATCTGGAGGAATATATATACCTATATGTATATTAGTATTATATCAAACTGTATTTATTATGACTAATTTATCTTTAATATTTGCTTTGATAGGAATATTTATATCATCTATACTTTATATTCTAAAAGTTAAAAAAAATATCCCATTTTTGTACAGCATAAATTTATTAAAAATAAAAGATAATAATAGGTAAATATGATTTTTGACACTATTAGAGAATTAGAAATGCTTCTATCTGATATAACTTTCAGCGGAATCAATAATATAGATTACAGTACTATAGAAAAAATAGAAAAATTGGCAGATAGATTTGAAAAAATATCTATGCATAATATAAAAGTATTATTAATTGAGCTTATACAATCAATAAAAAAATATAAATCGGATAATGATAATAAAAAAACTAATATAAAAGAAGTATCAAGTAATATTGCTAAAATAGAATTTTATATAAGAAATTCATTATCTTATGAATAATAAATATATTATCTTTTAATATATCTTTCCATTTCTCTATCTAAAGTTTTTCTTTTAAGAGTTTCTCTCTTATCATGAAGTTTTTTACCTTTAGCCAAAGCTAGTTCAACTTTTACCTTTCCTCTAGTAAAATAAAGTTTTATTGGAATTAAAGTAAGACCCTGTTCTTTAATCTTTCCATAAAGACGTTTTAATTCTCTTTTTTTCATTAAAAGTTTTCTTTCTCTTAAAGGTTCATGATTATTTCTATTTCCAAAATGATAAGGCGATATATGCATATTGACTATAAAAAGCTCTCCCTTTTTAAAAGATGCATAACTATCAGACATATTAACGCTTCTTTCCCTAAGAGATTTAACTTCTGTACCAAGCAAAACAATACCTGCCTCAAATTTCTCTACAAGCTCATAATTAAATAAAGCCTTTTTATTTTTCGCTATCTCCCCAGATGAAATAGTATTATTTGCTTTTTTATCTTTTTTACTAGACATAATATATTACCGTAATTTAAATATATAAAATTATACAAAAATAAATTAATTTGTCAATTACAAATAACATTGATGTTCTTGACAAATAACATTCAATTTGACAAATCATATTAAAGTTTTATACAAAAATCGATGCTAATCTTCATAATTAATATAGCTGGTAAATATAGAGATATATTTTTAATAAAAAAATATTTTAAGGAGTAAAAATGCTAAAAGAACAAAAATTAGAATCTACTTTCAAGGCGGGTATAAGGAATAATAAGAGATTTTTATCCTGCGATAAAGATTGTAAGCATATTGATGAAAGCAGAACAGAGAAAGACAAAGTTTATTTCTGTAAATATTTCGGAGAGTTTTTGCTTGAGGATAAAGATAGAGAAATAATATTGCCCTGTGAAAAATGCTTAATAACCTCAGTTTTTGATGGATATTTTAATTGTTTGTATGAGATGAATAAATAAGTCGGAGGTAATTGTGATAGTAAAAGAATTAAAAGAAGAATTAAATAAACTTCCTGATGATTATGAAATACATATAGCTAATTCTATTAATAAAAATGGAAAAATAGAAGCTAGTAAAATAATACAAGTTGTTTCAGATAAGAATATTAATACTGCCTTAATAGTCCCATCTGATTTTTCAAACTAAAATTATAAAAAAATAAATAAGGAGTAAATAATGCTAGCAAAAGACTTAAAAGAAGAATTAGAAAAGTTTAGAGATGATGCTCAAATATTTATACGAGCTAAAGGAAAAGATGGCACAATCATATTAGCGGATTTTGGAGGAATAAATAAAAAGGAAACAGAAAATATTGGAGTAATAGTTCCTTTATTTAAAGAAATAGGAGGTAAATAATGCCAGAATTAGATTATGAAGCAGAACCGCTGATAGTATTTTTTGATATATGCAGAGTTCTTGAAATAGGCATTGAAGATTTAGATGACAATGTAGGTGCGTATTTAGATGATGGACATTATCCTTCTGATTTAGCACCAAGCACTTATGAGAAAATAGAAGAAGCATTGAAAAAAGAAGGTATTGATATTGAGGAATTGAACAAGAAAATCAATAAGGCTATGTTTGGAGAAGACTGCTGTCTTAAATATTATCCGTATAAGGAGTAATAAAAAAGAAAAAATGAAAGCAGAAATAAAAATATATGTAAGATTTATTTTGTATAGGCGGATAAATGAAAACAGAAGAAATCAAAGAACAAATAAAACAATATGATGATGACTTAATAATAAAAATTAAGGACTGTAATAATGTTGAATTAGTAAAAAGC
>CALXXQ010000067.1 GCA_944392715.1 uncultured Brachyspira sp. | reverse complement strand
ACTGATAAAATTATTACAGATAAAGATAATATAATAAAACTAGCAAATCTTATATTTTCAATTATTTTGTTATTCATATATTGACCTCCATTTTATATATGTTATAATTTTTTTATAGGGGCAGGATGACCAGTCCCACCCCCGTTGGTTTATTGATTACTGCTTAATTAATGCTATTAAAGCAGTTATCAAACTTGTAATCGCTATGATGAGTTCTGTCAAAGCTTTAATCATAGCGATTTTTTCTTGCCGTTTCTTCATTAGCTTACCTCCTCTCATTTATTTATAATATAATTATACCTTATTTGAAAAAATTGTCAATACTAAAATCAATAAAAATAGTAAAAAAAATCACTAAAAATATTTATTTTATATAAAAAAATAGTGTTTTTATTTATAATTAGAGGCATTAAAAAAGCCGAAACCGTAAAAACGATGTCGGCTTTTAGTTTTTTAGCTTAGATGTTATTAACTAATATTTTTTTTACATTCTTCTTTTTCAAATTGACAGCCATTAAGATTATTTTTTATAGCACATTTATTTCCGTTATCTCTTAATTTATCTTTTAATAAATTTGGAGATTTATTTAATTCACTGTCTAAATCAGATTTTTTTATAATATCACAGTATTTTACACAATCAATGTTATTAGCTATATCAGATTTTAATTTTATAGTAAAAGTTATTATTCTGCCATAAACAACATATTCATAATTTGAATACCCATTACTATCAGAATGAGTAATTCCTATTACTTTAATATTATTATCATTTTCTCTTTCTATAAAATAACGTATACAATCAAAATTTATATCCATATTAGGCTGCTTCCTTTTCATATATATTTTTCAGATATATTTTTTTATTTCTAATCAAAATTAATAAAATCATTAAAACTTTATCTTGAGAATCATATGTTCCTGTTGAACAATCTTCATATTTATCATGAATATTAATTCGATTATTATTTATAAGTTCTTCAAATGGTTCTACTTGCTCTAATATAGATATTAAAGATTTTTGTTTTACAGGTAATATAAGTTGATCATAAAGATCCCAATACTCTCTATTTGAACATCTTCCTGCTAATAATAAAGATTTATTCTCTTTTACATATCTATAAAACTGCTCTAAAGCTAAAATACAAGATTCTTCAAATAAATAGTTTATAGTATTTTCATCTAATTCTGAAGAATTGCTTATACATATTATACCACTATCTAAGCACAATGCTCTATACAAACCGTCATCATTACTTTTACCTACTAATAAATGTAGGTTAGGCAAACCATTCATTTTTGCTCTTGCCTCTATAGCTTGTTCATAAATTATGCCATATAATTCTTTGCTCATGTAGCCCTCCCAAAACATACTAGCTTTTGCCAGTATGTAAAAATACCTCTTTTAGAACTTAAACAAATAGCCTCTAAACTCAATTAGTGCTAATATAAAAAATATTTAGTTTGATTTTAAAAAGAATCAGACTAAAAAGCCAGTCACTAATATAGTTTCTGACATAATTTTCTCCTTATCTTTATTTTTTATATAATAAATTAACTATAATAGCCAATTTATTGTTAACCTAGTACCTACAGTTACACCTGTAGGTTTTATTTTTACTAAAAAAAATTAAATTTATGGGGTTTAAGCATTATACTACTTTAGTATAGTAAATTTTTGTCATAAAATATACACTAAACCCAAAATTATTTTCGTAAAAATTTGAAAAATATTTAAAATTTTCCGTATATTTTAGAGTTTATTGTCATTTTTGTCAACTAAAAGACATAATTTATTAATAAAAAAGTTATTTATGATGTATAAAAATATTAAAACTCCACTTTATTATTAATATTATATATAAAAAATTAGATATTATAATAACAAAGTATACAAATAATGTTTTTACTCCTATACTTCACACTTTCAAGTAAAAAAGTCGCAAATGCCTCATATAATAGGTTTAAAAATCTAAGAAAATGTATAAACTGTATATATAGACACTTTTTAAACAGACTATGTATGTTACAATAGATAATCATTTTCAAGGGGCTTTATAATGAGAAAACTAATCTTTTTATTTTTATTATTATCTTTCACACTATACCCTGCCACCTTGCCGGGAGAACTTATTAAAGAAGAAAAGAATGGCATTACTAGAATAACAACAACAAACCCTAATTTTAAGCTAGTTATGGAAATAGACGGCTCCAATGTAGAATTAAAGTGGGAAAGTATTTTTAAAAATGATAAAGGATTTATTTACAGCAGCCCAAGTTACGGATATGATTATGGAGAAACAATATCAGATTTTGGAAGCTATAAACTATTTACTGTACCTATAGAAGATTTCGGACAAGTTATAACTTCTCCGGGCGGTTATGTTGTTCCTGCCCCTTATGTTATCGATGTGGATCACCCTGTTTATAGTGTTAATAATATAAGATATTTAATTTATGCTTTTATATTAGATCCGCTTGAAAGTACAGAATTATACGGTTATCGTTCTGGTATTTATGCTCAATCTGCCTACATAACTTTAAATAAAAAAGATATGGAAGAAGTAAAAAGGCTATTAGAGTATTATATTGATTATACAAAAGAAAATAATATAAATATTTTTCAGGATTATAATGGTAATAGTAAATCACATCAAGAAATAATGAGTAATTTAGAAGAAAAAGCCAATACATTAAGAAATAAAAGAATGAAAAAACAGGTATTAGAAGAAGAAGTAAAAAAAAGAATAACAATAGAAAATAATACTTTTAAATATACTGGAGATGAAATAGATGCAACTTTTGATATTAATGAATATAATCAATTTAGAAAATTAATTAATGAGTTTAAATTATATGATGTTAATGCATATTTTACAAAGTCTATAATAAACAATGTTAAAAAGAAAAGTAATTATAAAATATATTTAACTTTTAAAAATATAGATAAAATAAAAAAAATTGAATTAAAGCCTAAAGATAGAGATTTTATTTTTGGAGATATTGTAAATAATAATACTATAGCTACATTACTGCTCGCGGATAGTATACCTGGTAAACGTTATACTCTTAAAATATATATAAATGATAAGGAAATTACAGAATTAATTTCTGAAGTAGATAAAAAAGCAATAAATATAATTAGAGGATTTTATATTGATGATATTATAGAAGCTGCTTCCCAGAGTTTAAAGCCTTAATATCTTTTACTTTTACAGCCTCTAAAATAGTACACCAAGCATTTACATCGGTATTTCTGCTTTGTAAAACATATCTGATTGTTGTAATTTTATATTCACCTTGATACATTTTCCATACTCTGTCAGCGGTAATTCCAAAACCAGCAGGATCTCCTTCAGTTACAAATGCTTGCCCATATCCTATAAAGCCTTCTAATTTAAGCTGTATTTTTTGAAGTATTCTAAACTTGGAAGTTAAAGGAACCGTAAGTGTTATGGTATTTGGATTAATTAATTGAGGCTGCCCGAGTAAATCTTTATCACTTATAACATTAACTTTATTTGCTATAATTGGACTTTCGCCTATGTATATGATATTTCTTTCTTTTTTTATTATTTCTCTGAATGTATTTTGTACAAAATCTGCTAAAGTAATAGCCCCCTTTCTTTTTGTTTCAAATATACCTTCTATATTTGTCGTATTAATATTAGCCTCTGCTAATTCAAAACTTCCTTTTGTGGAAATACCAACCTTAACTTTAACTTCCCTTTCAGTTATTCCATTTAGTATGTGATAATTATCTATGAATCTTTTAACTTCATTTTTCCAATATGTACCGAAAGCTATATTTAATTGATTAATAGAAACTTTTTCGTCTCCAGGTATTTCTCTTGTAGGCTGTAAGTTCAAAACAAGAACTGTGTCAGCTCCGTCCATATTCGCATAACTATTTGCCACGTAACCGTCATAAATAGGAGTTGTTGTTATATGACTATCATTTAAAGCATAGCAGGTGTTTTTAGGATCTACTAACCCCTGATGATAATGTATAGGTGTTGCTTTTACTCCCGCATAAATTACAATTCTAGCTCCTGCCAATTTGCCTGCGGAGTTTTCATTATGCCAATATCTATTGACATTATAAAGAGAAAGCACTGCCATATCATATATTGATTTATTACTTGTATCGCAATAAG
>CALXXQ010000066.1 GCA_944392715.1 uncultured Brachyspira sp. | reverse complement strand
ATGAAAGATATGCTCATCTTACAGAACAAGATGTTTTAATACTTCCTATAGTAGGCAGAAAATTAAGATTAGTAAAAGATACTTATGTTGATAAAGAGTTTGGTACAGGAGCTTTAAAAATCACTCCAGCACATGACCCTAATGACTTTGCTATAGCTCAAAGACATAATTTAGAAATAATAAATATACTTAATGCAGACGGTACTTTTAATGAAAATACACCTGCTAATTATCAAGGTAAAACAGTTAAAGAGGCAAGAGCTTTAATAATACATGAACTTGAAAAATTAGGTGCATTTGTTGGTAAAGATAATATTAAACACCAAGTAGGACATTGTTACAGATGTCATAATGTTGTAGAGACTTATTATAGGGATCAATGGTTTGTAAAAATGAAGCCTTTAGCAGAAAAAGCATACAAAGCCGTTAATGAGGGCAATACAAAAATATATCCTGAAAGATGGATTAATACTTATAATCACTGGATGACTGATATCAGAGATTGGTGTATAAGCAGACAATTATGGTGGGGACATAGAATACCTGTTTGGTACTGTGATGACTGCGGAGAGATGATGGTTTCAAAAACTGATATTACAGAATGTACTAAATGTAAATCTAAAAATCTTCATCAAGATGAAGATGTACTTGATACTTGGTTTTCTTCTTGGTTATGGCCTTTTTCTACTTTCGGATGGCCTGAAGTTAATGAGGATTTAAAATATTTCTATCCTACTACTGCCCTTGTTACAGGTTATGATATATTATTCTTCTGGGTTGCTAGAATGATTATGGCAGGAACTCATTTTATGAATGATGTACCTTTTAAAGATGTTTATCTTAATGGACTTATAAGAGATAAAATCGGAAGAAAAATGTCTAAGAGTTTAGGAAATGGTATTGACCCTATAGAAATTATTGATGAGCATGGTGCTGATGCATTCAGATTCACTTTATCATTTATAACTTCATTAGGAGGTCAGGATATTTGGCTTGACAGAGAACTTTTCAAAATGGGAGGAAAGTTTGCTAATAAAATATACAACAGTGCTAAATATATTTTTGGTAACATTGAAGATAATGCCAATATAAAAGATTTAGATACTTATACTCTTGAAAATAAAGATAAATGGATATTATCAAGACTTCAGAAAGCTATTGAATCAACAGCTCAGAAATTAAAAGAATATAGATTCGATGAAGCTTCTCAGACGATTTATAAATTCTATTGGAATGAGTTCTGTGATTGGTACATAGAAATAAGTAAATTCGATTTGAAAGATGAAAGCAAAAAAGAAAAAACTATTGCTGTCCTTTTATATGTACTTGAAGAATCAATGGCTATGATTCACCCATTTATGCCGTTCATAACAGAAGAAATTTACTCTAATTTACCAAAGCATAATATTGATTCAAAAGCCTTGATGATTAGAGAGTATCCAAAAGCTAATACTAAATATATATTTGAAGATATAGAAAAAGATTTCAACTTGATTCAGGATATTGTTTCAGGAATAAGAAATTCACGTTCATCATTTAATTTACCTCCAAACAAAAAACTTGATGTAATAATTCGCTATACTTCAGATTATTTCAAAAATACTGCAGAAAGCTATAAGGATATTATATCAGCACTTTCACTTACAGAGTCATTGAATATAGTTTCTTCAAAAGATAGTGAGAGAAATAAGGGTTCATTTGTAAAAGTATTTGAAGGCGGTGAGATAAATGTTAATCTTGTCGGCATAATAGATTTAGAGGCAGAGAAGAAAAGATTAGAAAAAGAAGCGGCAGGATACAAAAAAGATTTAGAAGCTGTAAATAAAAAACTTTCTAATGAAAACTTTATGAAGAAAGCTAAACAAGAAGCCATTGACACAGAAAACAGAAAGAAAAAAGAGTTTGAAGATAAATTAAAAGGTATAGAGGAAGTTTTATCTTCTTTATAATTTTTAATAATTAAATAGTATTTTATAATTAGGGTTTTATCAACGTGAATATTATCCATATGGTAAAACCCTATTTTTATATTTTATATATATCTATTAAATATTGTGATATACACTTGCACTTTCGCGAAGCATATCCGAGTTTATCGAGGATATAGGTTCTTTGGCGAAGTCTGCACCGCGAATGTGTGAAAAAGTTGAGAAAGAGATTAAAAAATATAATTGTTTGGATTATAAATAATAATTAAAAAACTTGGATTATGTTTGTTAATGTAAGTCAAGTTTTTTATTTTAATTAATTAACCATTGATAAAAAAGTCAAATACTAGTCACACAAATTTTATTAGGATTATTTATTTCTTTTGTATCTTTATTATTATATATTTTCATTTAATAATTCTCTTTTATGTCCTAATCCATATTTTAATTCCAAATATCCTTCTTTTAAAAATTTTATATTTTCTTCATTGTAGAAATTATCTTCTTCATTATTTGTATCTAATTGTTTAGTTTTTTCTATTTTAAATGGAATAGATTGGGTATTTATAGAGGTTCTCAAAAATATATTAATAGCGGTATTAAAATCTAAACCTAGATCATCAGCTTCATTTTTTAATTTATCATCAATTTTAATAGTTATTTTTGATATTTATATTGCCTATAAATATTTAGTATGATGTTATTATATCTGTAAACCAATTAAATACAATATTATTTTGTTAGTTTATCAAATTAAAAAATTAAGTCTATACAAAATATATTTATATATACTAAAAATTTTTCAATTTGTCAAAAACAGAATTTTAAATTTATGTTATTTGAGTGGACTAACACAATCGCTACACATACTTTGTACCCATGGCATATGGAATTCACTCTAAGCTGAGAACCACACGAACTCCAATCACATAGCATACTTTTGGCAGGTGAAGAACTGCATTTTTATCTAAAATCATAACATTACATTTAATATATATTCCTAAAATATTAAGCTTTAATATATGCGTTTTTTGCAACTTTTTTGTAGCACAAAAAAGTTGATAACATCTATATGAAGTTTGTAAAACACAATTGTTTAGGTATATACTAAAAAATAATTAATCTCTAATTAAAACATCAATGCTTCTATTTTGGTATAAGGCTATTGATACAATTAATGTTATAATCTCGCTTATAGGAAGCACCAAAACAAGACCTAAAAATCCGAATATATTTGGTAAAGTGAGTACGAGTAAAACTGGTAAAATTAAAGTTCTCAAAGCAGCAATCAAAGCAGATGCTCCAGCTTTTTGAATAGAAGTATAATAGGCACTCATTATTATATTTATACCAACACATATAAAAATTGGTATAGATGCCCTTACAAAAAACATAGCATCTTCAGCAGTTTTTGAACCTATATTTTTTAATAAAGCATTAACTAATATACTTGGATTGATAAGTAATATTATAGAGGCTGATATTGATAATGATGAAACAAATATCATTCCCATTTTTAGAAAATCTTTCATTTTGTTTTTATTTTTAGCTCCGTAAGAAACACTTATTAAAGATGATAAAATTTCTCCTATATCGCTTGCAATCATTATAAAAAATGTAATTATATAATTTGCGGCAGAATAAATAAGTATTCCATTGTTTCCTAATATTTTGTATGCTGTTATATTAAATAGCCATGGTATTATACCAGAAGAAATATTACTTAGAAATTCTGAAAATCCATTTAATATATATCTAAATATATAATTCCATCCTCCATATACTTTTATGATTTTTATTTTGCATTTAGGATTAAAAAAATATGAAAGTCCTATTATAAATGAAATAATATATGAAAAAGCTGTAGCCCAAGCAGCACCTGAAATACCTAATTTTAATACCACTATAAATATGGCATCTAATATTATATTTGTTAAAGATGAAGTTATAAACATCAATGATGCAAACTTTGGGGAACCATTTAACCTTATAAATTGACTGAATACATAAGCCATTCCCCAAAAAAATACAGCTACAATAACAGCATTAATATATTCTAATGAGAAATTATATATTTTTCCATGAGCTCCGAATAATGGAAGCAATGTTTCTCTGAATATATAAATTAATATTAATACAGGAGCAGTTAAAGTTATAACAGTTATTAAAGTTTGAGTAAATATTAAGCTCGCACGCCTAATATTATTTTCACCGATACATTTTCCTGCTATGGCAATAGAGCCTAATGTAAGCATAACATATAATGCAAATGATAATGCCGTAATAGGCCATACAATACCTATTGCAGAAAAAGCCTCCGATGATATAAAATTAGCTACGAATAAACCGTCTATAAATACTGCTGAACTTTCCATAAGCATTCCTAACATACTTGGAATTGCATAATTTATAAATATTTTTTTACTAGAGTTTTCTTTTAAAACTTTATTATTAAGCTGCATACTACACCTCATAGATTGGCATAAGATTTTAAAAAATATTATGTATTAAATTGATTGATTATTTTGAAAAAATTTAAAATACCTTTATAAGAGATTTGTATATAAAGAATAACATATTAAGTTTTGAAATTATAAATATATTTAAATAGCCTAACATTTATTTATCCCCATTAATAAAATAAATTATAGTCTGATTTTTTACTAATTAGTATAATGTATTTTTATTTTATGTCAATACTATACAACTATATAATTATAAATAGTATTTACATTATTTTTATATTTGTTATAATCACTTTTTTCAATATAAAAATATAAAAAAAGGAAACTATGAAAAGATGAAAACATTAATTACTCTTATTTTATTGTCTATCATTATGACAGCATCGGTATTTGGTATGTACGGCTATAATAATGATTGGATAGATTTTTTAGTTGATAATAATCATTTTAGAGCCAGAACGGATCAATTTGGTTTTACTTTAGGTAATGATTATATCAAAGGTACTTTAGGGTTCAAAGCAGATACAGGATCTTTCGGTAATATAATGAATTATGTTAATAATGGAAAATTATCATTAGATGCAACAGTTTCTGCTGGTTTGGCATATACTTCAAAGCCTATAAGTATTGGTATAGGATATAATTATACTTATATAGATTCGCAATTAGATGTTCATACTCCAGTACTTTTAGTAAATGCATTAGATGATAGTTTGAGAATATGTATTCCTTTTCAAATATCAAGTGCTAAAAATATTGATAATTCTGATTATTTAGGTTTCAGCACTACAACAGAAATGAGATATTATACAGGAAAGGATTCTATTAATGCTGTGAGGCTTTATATCAATTATGGAAGGAATTCATATAAAAATGGGACTATTATTAATTCAGCTTCTTCTTTTGGTTTTGAATTAAGATTTTATTTTATTCCTGTTACTATTGAAACTGTTTGGATTAATCCTTTTATAAAAATATTATATGCTTCTGCATTGGATGCAAAGGGTAAGGGTGTTATTGATGAGAATATAGAAAATTTAGTAAATGTTCAGTCATATAGTAGGATATTATATTCATACAATGCCAATGAAATATATGAGGCAAATCCATATACTTTAAGAATAACACCAGCATTATCATTATATGCAAGTTCAGAATTTGCAACTTTATATTTTGAACCTAGTATGGGTTATAAGATAATATATGACGGAAAAAAAGGAGGAAAGCTTAGTCATGCTCTTACTTGGGGAGCTTATTCTGAAGTGAGAATTCATCCAGTAAAAGATTTAGAATGGTATTTTGAAATGGGAGTAAACAGCAGTGCTAATAATTCCATTCCTATTAATTTTAGGTCTGCAACAGGTATAAATTGGTATTTCATTTAATATATTTATCATTTTTAATAAATAAATATGCTGATTTATATTTTATATATGTCAGCATATTTTTTATTTTATTAATTCTATTTTTATTAAACATAATATTTGTATTTTTTTTAAAATCATATATACTTACTTGCAAATATTAATTAAAATAATAGTTATTAAATGGATTTTTTATGAATATATCAATATTATTATCATCTGTAATTATTATACTTTGCATAATAGTGAGTAAAATTTCTGTTAAGGTAGGAGTACCTTCTCTTTTGCTATTCTTAATTTTAGGAATGATTTTTGGAAGCGACGGACTTTTAAAAATAAAATTTGATGATTATAAAATAGCAGAGCAATTATGCACCATAACGTTAATATTCATTATGTTTTATGGAGGATTTGGAACTAATTGGAAGGCTGCAAAACCTGTAGCAGCTAAAGCATTTCTTATGTCATTTTTAGGAACATTTATCACTTCAATGCTTACCGGTGCTTTATGTTATTTTGTACTCAAGTTTGAATTATTTGAAAGTTTTTTGATAGGTTCTGTTATAGGTTCTACAGATGCTGCCTCTGTGTTTTCAATACTTCGTTCTAGAAGCTTAAACTTAAAAGACGGACTTGCATCATTTTTAGAGCTTGAAAGCGGAAGTAATGACCCTATGTCTTATATGCTTACGGTTATATTTTTAGGTCTTATAGGAAAAACTTTGACTAGTCCATTATCGATAATATATATGGTTTTTGCTCAAATAGTTTTTGCTTTGCTTGTTGCTGCTTTGGTTTCTTTTATGGCTTATAATATGCTTAAAAAATTCAGATTTCCTGTTAATGGACTTGATACTATATTTGTACTAGCCGTAGCTTTGCTTTCTTATTCATTATCTTCTGCTATTGGAGGAAATGGATATTTATCAGTTTATATAGTAGGTATTGTTTTGGGAAATAGCAATATTAAAAATAAAGTTACTTTAGTTCATTTCTTTGACGGTGTTACAGGACTTATGCAGATGGTATTATTCTTTTTGCTTGGTCTTTTATCTTTCCCTTCAAGAATATTGAGTGTAGCTCCTACTGCTATTTATGTTGCGCTTTTTATAACATTTGTTGCCAGACCTATAGCTGTATTTGCTATACTTATGCCTTTTAAAGTATCTTTAAAAAAGCAGTTATTAGTTATGTGGGCAGGACTTAGAGGAGCAGCTTCTATTGTATTTGCTATATTTGTAATAGTTAATAGCAATTCTATAAGTTATGATATATTTCATATAGTATTTGTATTAGCGATAATATCTGTACTTATACAAGGTACTCTTTTGCCTATTATATCTAAAAAATTAGATTTGGTGGATTCTGATGAGAATGTACTTAAAACATTTAACGATTATGTTGATGATTCTGATATGGAGCTTATACAGGTAAAAATACCTCCTACACATCATTGGGTTGGAAGGCCTATAATGGAAATAGAACTTCCAGAGGATTCTATTATAGTAACTATTGAAAGAGGGGAGGGTACAATAATTCCAAATGGAAAAACTATAATTGAATCTGGTGATATTGTTATACTTAATGCTAAGAGAACCAAATATTATGATATAAGCCTTAGAGAGATACATATTAATTATCATCATCCTTGGAAAGATAAGGAATTAAAGGATTTAAATCTTCCTAAAAATAATTTGATAGTTATGATTAAAAGGGAAGGCGGTACAGTTATACCTAGGGGAAATACAGCTATTAAATATAGAGATATAGTTCTTCTTAGAGATATATAAATTTTATTATATATTTTTTACTATGTTCTACATAAATGGTTATAATATATAGTATTTTTCATAAATAATCTCCCACTTTTATTTAGCTTTACTCTTTAAAGCTAAATAAAAGTGACTTATAATATCTTAATATAATTTTTACTATTTATAAATATTAGTACTGTCAAATTTAGTACTAAAAATTCAATATTACAGACTTGTTTCTTCCTGTTTCTTTGGCATTATAAAGAGATTGATCAGCTTTATTGATAAATGTTCTTAATGTTGTATTTTTTTCTTTTATTGCTCCGCCCAAAGATGCTGTAGCTTTAAGCGAATATTCTTCTGTAGAGAAATCTGTTTCTAGCACCGAATTTCTTATTACTTCCATAGCATTAAATAAATTATCTTTACTATCTATATCAAGAACTATTATAAATTCTTCTCCTCCGTATCTAGCTAATACAGATTTATAATTTATTTTCTTCAAAGTTTCTTTCATCACTTTTGATACCAATTTTAATACATGATCTCCTATATTATGTCCGTATGTATCATTATAATGTTTGAATTTATCCAAATCTATTATTACTATGGAGTATATTTCATTTAAACTTTCTTTTTCTTCCAAATATTTTATTATATATCCTCTATTATATAAACCTGTGAGCTTATCTCTATTTGCAAGAAATGAAAGCTTTTCACTATATAGTATTATAGAAAGATGATTTATAAGTATAGATATTTCATCTTCATTTTTCTCTGTATTAACGATTATATATCCAAATTTATTACCTCTTGCAGATAATATATATTTTTTATTGTTTTCTTTTTCATTAATAACTAATTTATTTTTAGACACATACCATAATCTTGATTCTTCTATACTGTCTCTATAAAAATAAATAGCAAAACTTTTTATAAAATTTTTAGAACTAGCTTCAAAAGTTTTTATTATACCATCTACAGAAAATGGCTCTGGTATATCATTTAATACATTAATAACTTTAATAATATCATTCATAATCGAAATTATTGTATAAAATTAAAGGGGCTGTATTTAAGCCCCTATTAATTTATTTATTATATTAATTTTATCTTCTTCCTCTTAAGAATTTCTTTATAGGTATAAAATCTGCAGGATTTAATGCCACTCCGTTTCTTCTAACCTCAAAATGTAAATGGCTTCCTGTTGATCTTCCTGTACTTCCCATTCTTCCAATCATTACTCCTACGCCTACAGTAGCACCTGCTCTTGTAGTTATAGAATTAAGGTGTCCGTAATATGTAGTATATCCTTTATCATGACGTACTATTACTAAATTACCATAACCGCCGCTGTATCCTGCAAATATTACCTTTCCTTTTCTGGAAGCGTATATAGGTGTATTAAGTCTTCCTGGTATATCTACACCCATATGTTTAGTTCTTACACCTGTTATAGGGTGAATTCTATATCCGAATACACTGCTTATTCTAGTTATAGTTGTAGGAAGACTGAACATTTGTCCGAATTTATCAATTCTTTCATCTAAAGTATATTTAGCACCAGGCAAAAATATATCATCTCCAACTTCTATATCATTAACATCATTTATTTTATTAAAAGAAAGAACTCTGTTTAATGATACATCATATCTATCAGTAACTTCTTCTATAGTCTCATCTTTTTTTATTGTATATAATAATCCATTACGATTAGGTATTACTATTTTCTGTCCAGGTCTTAATCTATTAGCATTAGTAATTTTATTTACGCTAACTAAAGTATCTAAATTTACGCCTATTTTTTTAGATATTGTAGTAAGATTATCACCTTCTTCTATAACATATTCATCATATTTCATACCTATAGTACCATCTCCAACTAATGTATTATCAGAAGTTATTGTATTATAGAATATATCTGTAGCATTTTCTAATGTTACAGCAGATGTTACAGTAGGTACTTCAGATATGCTTGAAGTGTTATAACTGATTTGTTCAGGCGATATTTCATTAAGCATTTTATTGTATGCAGAACTTGAAGGCATTTTATCTTCAGGTAAAATTGCAGCATTGGATGTTTGACGCATATTCATTATTAAAAAATTTGCCAAAAACATAAATAATGATAATGATGCAACTGTCAAAGAAAATCTTTTAATTATTCTGCCGAAAACATTATTTTTCTTATTATTATTAGCAGAATATCTTGTTGAATGTACATAGGTAGTTCTTATTCTTTGAATACCTGAATTATTGCTTAACCTAGACTTAAGATTAAATATTATATCTTCTATATAAGAAAATATACCATCCTTTTTTTTGATTTTTGTGTACTTAATTTTATTATTTTTCATATTGTTACTGTTAAATTAATACTTAATATTACTAATAAATAATTCATTCTAATATACAAAATTTTATAGTATTGTCAAGTATCTAATTTTCTTTTTTAATTAAAATTTTATTTCCTATTATATAATCGGCAACCTCATTGAATGAATTTAAATAATAATTGTTTTTTAATTCTAACAAAATGTTTTTATCTGTTATTCCATATAATACAATCAAACATTTTATACATGTATTATTAGCAAATTCATAATCTGGTATGCCGTCCCCTACCATAACTGTATCATCTTCTATTAAGTTATAATCTTTTTTTAAACTATACCAAATATTGACATCTGGCTTCCTATATGGATATACACCATCACCTATAACTGCTTTGAAATATTTCAGTATATTTAATTTTTCTAAAGTTTTTAAAGCCATTTTATTAGGTTTATTGCTTATTACAAACATATTAATATGTTCATTGTATAATAATTCTAAAGTTTCATTAACTCCGCTATATAATTTGGTACTATCGGCACAATGCTCTTCATAATACTTTATATAAAAGTCATATACTTCATCTTCAATTTTTTTATTATTATAATGCATATTAACAGCATTTTGTATAAGTATTCTAGCCCCATTTCCAACGAATTTATGAGTATCTTTCATTGTTATATTTGGCAAATGAAAATGATTTAATGCCGTATTTACGCAATTATGTATATCTTGTATAGAATCTGCTAATGTACCGTCTAAATCAAATATTATATTTTTTATCATAATTAATCAGCCATTTTTTAACATTTCCCTATTATGAGCTTTTTTTATACCTCTAACAGTATTGTTTCTGAGCTCTTTTAATTCTCTTTTTAATCTTCTTTTTTGATATGATTCTAATCTATCTATAAATGATATACCATTAGTATGGTCTATTTCATGCTGAAGTACTTTTGCTATATAATTCTCTGCCTCTAATATCTGTTCATTTCCTTCGCTGTCTAAATATTTTACTTTTATCTGAGTATATCTTGCAACATCATCTCTTATTTCAGGAAAAGATAGGCATCCTTCTTCTAATACTTCTTTTTCTTCTCCATGCCATATTATTTCAGGATTTATCAATGCTAATTTAAAATCAGGTTTTGTTTCATCATCAAAATCAGGTACAGATATAACTATAAGTCTTTTTAATATACCAACCTGAACAGCAGCAAGTCCGACTCCTCTCTCTTTATACATAGTTTCAAACATATCATCTATTAAAGTAAGTATTTCATCGTCTATTTTTTCTATTTTTTCTGATACTTGCTTGAGTCTTTCATCTCCGTATATAATTAGCTCTCTTAGCATATTCTCTCCTAAAATTGTATATATATATCTACAAAATATTATTTGAAATTATTATTAATTAATATTAAATCTATTATATAATATTAAATTTTTTATTATAGTCAAGCTATTTTTTATTATTAGTTTACATAATTTTTTTATTAATTGTCATTTAAAATTATAAAATTCCTTTGACAAATGATTTTTTTGTAGTAGAATACATTTTATGATGAGAGTTGCTTATTTTGATTTGGATAAAACTATTTTAAATAAAGATTCTATAGTTCCATTTATGAAATTCTATTTAAAGAAAAATCCAAGCAGTATAATATATTATATAGCTTTAATACCATATTTTTTATTATTCTCTCTAAAAATAATAGATAATCAAAGCATAAAATATAGAATAGCACATATATTCAAAAATATAGATATAGAATTTGGAAACAAAATAGGAAAAGAATTTGCTGATGAAATTATTCCCAAATTTTATTATAAAGATGCTTTAGAAGAGATTAAGAAATTAAAAAGTAATGGATATACATTAATTTTAATTACAGCTAGTTTTGAAATTTATGCTAAATATATAGCTGAAAATTTAGGATTTGACAGATGTATGGGTACTGAATTATGGACTTTCAGAGGAAAATACACAGGATATATGTATGGAAAGAATTGTTATGGTGCTGCTAAAAGATACAGACTATTTACTGAGCATTTTTTTCCTAAGCATAGAGATAAAAATATAGCTTATAGTGATTCTATAAGTGATTTGCCTCTTTTTCATTTTGCCGATACAAAAATATGCGTTAATCCTGATAAAAAATTAAAGGATTATGCTTTAAAAAATAGAGATAAAGGCTTTACTATAGTCAATTGGAGATAATATATTATGTCAGCTAGCGAAAATAATACTATTAATAATGAGAACATAGATGAAGATATTAAAGATATCATAAAAGAAAATAATGATATTATTGCAGAAAAAATTAATAATCTTATAGATATAAATAATATTTCTTATGCCAAAAAATTAGCTTTAGAATTGATAAAAAAAGATCATAAATATAAATATGGATATTTAGTTTTAGCAGATATATATTATGAAGAAAATGATTATAAATCTGTTATAGAATTACTTGATAAAGCTCTTAATTTTATAAAAGATGACAAAGATTTGCTTGAAAATAAGATAGAGGCACTTATAAATACTTATGAGTATGAAGAGGCAAAAAATGTAATAGAAAAATTAATATCTTTTGGAGATGCAGATTCTAGTGTTTACGGACAGTACGGAATCATACTTTCTATGGAAGGCAGGCATTCTGAGGCTATAGAAAAATATAAGAAGGCTGTAGCTATTGATAATGAAGATATTCTTTCTATGATTAATATGTCAGTTGCTTATAGGGCATTATACAAATATGATGATGCTTTGAATATTTTAGAGAGAGCATTAACTATAAATAAAAATGATTCAAATATAGTAAATAGAATTAACAATATAAAATATTTAAGAGATAATGCTAAATTTGATATAGGAAAATTAACAGCCATACAAGCTAATCCAGACAGATTTAATTTATTAGTTCCAGAAAATTTCAATGCTTCTATAGAAGGATCTCTATTAAAAATAGAAAGTACTGACAATAGAATATCAATAATTATTAGTTATAGCGATAAAAAGTATGATGAAGCTGCTATAAAAGAGCTTTTTGACGGATTTAGAAGCAGAAGAGGGGAGCTTTACTCTATAATTACACCTATATCCATAAGACAAAGAGAAAAATATAATGACTTATTTGCAGAGTATATATTCATTTCAAAGATAAATAAAAATGATTTCTTTAATGCCATAACTGTAGTAGGTAAGGGCGAGGAATCTATAATACTTACAATATCATCAACTGTTATAGTTAGCGATTATTTAATATCATTTGCTAAAGAAGTTATGAATAGTTTGTATTTCAAATAAAATTATTTAGAATATTTTTATACAATTTACATAATATATTACTAAAAAAGTATTAAAGCACTTTTTCATTAAACCGACAATATTCATAAGTATAATTTTATAATTTAGAGGTTATAACTATGAGTATGTTTGCTGATACAACCTATGCTAAAACTATGACAGTAGCCAAGAAGCTTT
>CALXXQ010000065.1 GCA_944392715.1 uncultured Brachyspira sp. | reverse complement strand
CTAAAAATATATGCTCTGTAGATACATATTGATCTTTCAAAGCATTAGCTTCTTTTTCTGCCTTTGCTAAAACTTTACCAGCATTAGTAGATAGATGCAGCTGTACATTTTCACCTGTAACCTTTACATTTTCATCAACTAATCTTTGAGTTTTATCTATCAATGTATTTATAGGTACGCCTATTCTTTCTACTAAAGGCTGAATAAGTCCGTCCTCTTGTTTTAATAATGCTAAAAGTAAATGTTCACTTTTTATTTCATTATGGTCTTCGCCATTGGCTATATTAGCAGCTTCATTTACTGCCTCTTGGGCTTTTATTGTATATTTATTGTAATCCATATTCTAATTAATTAACGGTTTAAAACCGCCTAACTCCTTTATAAATTAATTATTTAAGTTTTGATAAATAATTTTATTTCAGCATTTAATTGCTGTACATTATTATATATGCAAAAAATATGCCAAAAAATATTGCTGAATGTGCTATTTTTATACGCTTATACAAGATAATATACATTTTATTATAGCGTTATTGATTATAAATTGTATAAATTTTATATATATAAAAATATAGATTGTATAAAAATAATACTTTTATTTGATAATATATCAGTTTTGAATATTATTGCAACAAATTATTATAATTTTCAAATTTATGTAATTAATATGCTAATATGGTATATAAAAAAAATACTATTTATGATATAATGTATAGAAAATAATTTAAGAATATTTTTTGTTATATTTTGTGATGATATGTAAAATAATAATTAATTTTTTATATATGTAAATTGGAAAGTAAATTTATAATTTTGTATCAATATAATATTTAATAATGATGCAATATATTTTAGTAGCTTTTTACTAATTATTTTATAATGATATAAATATTTTTTATAACACAGGAGTTTATTATGGATGCTTTATCAAGCATAGTGGCGAAGGTGAATAGTTTTTTATGGGATTATTTATTAATAATTCTATTATGCGGAAGCGGAATCTATTTCACTATAAGATTTAAGTTAGTGCAAATTTTCAAGTTTAAAGACGGATGGGATAGAACATTCGGCAGTATTTCTTTAATGGGTAAATCTGCAGGTAAAGAGGGTATGAGTTCTTTTCAGTCTTTGGCAACAGCAATAGCTGCTCAAGTAGGAACAGGTAATTTAGCTGGTGCTGCTACTGCTTTGATATCAGGAGGTCCTGGAGCTATATTTTGGATGTGGGTATCTGCTTTCTTGGGAATGGCTACTATATTTGTAGAGGCATCTTTAGGACAAAAATATAAAACTACTACAGAAGATGGTCATATTATAGGAGGACCTGCTTACTATATTCAAGCTGCTTATAGAGGAATATTCGGAAAAATATTATCAGTTTTATTTGCTGTATTTATTATATTAGCTTTAGGTTTTATGGGAAATATGGTTCAGTCTAATTCTATAAGCGGTGCCTTTGTAAATGCATTTCCTCAGATTAAGCCTATATATGTTGGTATAGTATGTGCTTTAATCGCTGCTTTTATATTTATAGGGGGGCTTAAAAGAATAGCTTCATTTGCTGAAAAGATAGTTCCTATAATGGCTTTATTTTATATAATTGGTTCTTTAATAATTATTTTAATGAATATTGAGAATTTACCTTCTTCTATTGCTTTAATATTTACATCAGCTTTTAATCCTCAAGCTGTTATAGGAGGAGGTTTAGGTATAGGTATCCAACAGGCTATGCGTTTTGGTGTGGCAAGAGGTTTATTTTCTAATGAAGCTGGAATGGGTTCTACTCCTCATGCTCATGCTTTAGCTAAAGTTAATCATCCTTGCGAACAGGGTGTGGTTGCTATGATAGGTGTATTTTTCGATACTTTTATCGTTGTAACATTAACTGCTTTGGTTATTTTAACTTCAAATATCTTGCAGACACAAATATATCCTTTAACATCTGCAGCAGATATACCTGAAATTTTAAAAGGTGTTGGTTTGCCTCAGGAAGCATTTAGATTAGGATTTGGTTATTTTGGAGTTATATTTGTAGCTGTATGTTTATTTTTCTTTGCTTTCACTACTATAATAGGGTGGTATTTCTTTGGGGAGCAGAATATTAAATATTTATTTGGGGTTAAAGCTAAAAAAGTTTATGCTGTATTAGTTGTAGGTTTTGTATTATTAGGTTCAGCATTAAAAGTTGATTTAGTATGGTCATTAGCTGATACTTTCAATGGTCTTATGGTTATACCAAACCTTTTGGGGCTTTTGGCTTTAGGAAGCGTTGTTTCAGTATTGTTTAAAGAATATAATAGTATTAATAAAAAATAGTAAAATATAGGGATTATATTTTTATATAAGCCCTTTTTATTATCAAATTATTTTTTAGGTTTGAATATTAAAGAAATGGAGTTTACGCAATGTCTTATATTTTTTGCTGTAAGATGCTCTCCTTCAAATACATGTCCTAAATGACCTCCGCAATGATTGCAGGTTATTTCTATTCTGTATCCGTCTTCATCTAATGTTCTTCTAATTGCACCTTCTATTTCATCATCAAAACTAGGCCAGCCGCAATGTGATTTGAATTTATCTTCAGAGCGGTATAATTCTGCTCCGCATTGTTTGCAGCAATATACACCTTCTTCAAAAAAATCATTATACTCACCTGTAAAAGGATATTCTGTGCCTTTAAAAATTATTACATTTCTTTCTTCTTCAGTTAATTCTCTTTTTTCCATTTTTTATACCTCCTTGTTTTTTATATTAAACTATTTAAATAAATAATTTACTAGTATATATTTTATCATTTATTAATATAAAATTCTATCATTATAATTAAAATAAATTTTTACTATATATTTTCTTAATTAAGATATAATTCTTAAAATATTTATAAATAAAATTATTTGTAAAAGTTATTTTAAATTTGATTATATGTAAATATTATAATTATATATAATTTTATAATTTTATTATGATTTTTCAATGTTATATTTTTTATGTATAATAAAATTTACTTCAATATATTCTATTACTTTATTTAAATATACTAGAATAATATATAAATTAAATTATAAGTCAATTCAATTTTATAAAAAATTACTATATACAATAATGTATTATATAAAAAATAAAATATCTGAAAGATATTTTTTTATGTATTGTAATATAACTATATAATAAAAAGTTGATTTAATTTTTTGTACAGTAAAATATAATTTCAGGTCTAAGGGCATATTTTTTTATAGTATCATCTGATAAAGTATAATAAAAATTATCTTCATATACATTAAATCCTGCTTTTATTAATCTTTTTACATAATCATTTTTTTCATATACTCTAACATGATCATCCTGTCCAAATATTTTTTCCCTTTCTTTTGGATATTTTATTGAAAAATCTTCAAAAGTAGTTTCTAGTTTTTTTCCATTCCATTCGGAAAAATATGGTACTTGCAATATGGCAAAACCATCAGGCTTTAGTATTCTTTTTAGTTCCTTCATAGCTTTTATATCATCTTCTATATGTTCAAGTACATGCGAACAAAATATTATATCAAAATAATTATTTTCAAATGTTGTATTTGTTATATTTTGTGAACACATGGCTTTTGCAGGATCAATATCACAGTTTATATAATTAATATTTTTAAATAAATTAAAAGTGTATTCTATAGATTTTTCAGGAGCAAAATGGCATATATTTAAAGTTTTATTTGCATTTATTTTATTTAATAAATAAAAGTAGTATAGTCTATGTCTATTATATGATAAACATTTAGGACATTTTATGTTTTTGTATCCTCCAACTGAATTAAATTCATCACCACTCCATCCGCATATAGGACATAATACATTATTGTTTTTATTATCATTAATTTTTAGATTTTCAAACATTACATTTCTAACAGAGTTTCTTAATTTTTTTAAAGGTATCCACCAAACTATATTATTAACATCATTTTTTAAACTTTCTTTCATAAAATTATATTCTCCTTAAATTTATTTAAAATAAAAAACAATGCTGCAATAAATTTATTACAGCATTGTTTATATTTGTATTTATATTTAATATTTATTATATTATTGACTTGACTTGACTTGACTTGACTTGACTTGACTTGACTTGACTTGACTTGACTTGACTTGACTTGACTTGACTAAATATCATTTATATTACCTTAATATTTGAATATTTTATAGAATAACATATATTAAATAAATTTCAATACTATATAATATAAAGTTTTTATTTTATATTATTGACTTTTTTTCATACTATGCTATTATATTAAAGCCGATTTTATTGGTAAACTTTTCCATAATAGCAAAATGTTCTTAATTATTCTTTTATAGAATATAAAAAAGACATTGTTACTAATTTAGTAATAAAAGCATTATGATATTAATATACTAATGTTTAATACAAGAAATTTATGGATAGGGTGCCGTAATCGGTACTCTATTTTTATTTTAAAGGATATGATTATGTCATTACCAGTTATGAAAGACCTTTTAGAGGCAGGCGTTCATTTCGGTCACCCAACTAGAAAATGGGATCCAAGAATGAAACCTTTTATTTTCCAAGAGAGAAATGATATCTATATCATCGATCTTATGAAAACTTTAACTTATGTTAAAAAAGCTTATGATGCTGTTAAAGAAATGGCTAGAAACGGAGGAAATGTTCTTTTCGTTGGTACTAAGAAACAAGCTTCTCAAAGCATCAAAGAAGCTGCTGAAAAATGCGATATGTACTATGTTAATAATCGCTGGTTAGGCGGAATGCTTACAAATTTTGCTACTATTAAGAAAAGTATTGCAAGACTTAAAAAGATAGAAAAAGAAGAGGTTGATGGTACTTTTGATAAGCTTCCTAAAAAAGAGGTTATACTTCTTCTTAAAGAAAAAGAGAGATTAGAGAAAAACTTTGCTGGTATTAAAGATATGGAAAATTTACCTGATATGCTTTTTGTAATAGATCCTATGCAGGAAGCTATTGCTGTAAGCGAAGCTAGAAAATTAGGAATACCTGTTGTTGCTGTTGTAGATACTAATTGTAACCCAGAGGTTATTGATCACCCTATACCTGGTAACGATGATGCTATAAGAGCTATAAGTTTATTTGCAGGTGTTGTTGCTTCTGCTGTTATAGAGGGACAAAATGAGGCAGGTAAAGAAACATTAGCTAAGCATGATTCTTCTTCTAGTGAATCTGATGAAGAAGTTTATGATAATAGTGCTACAGAAGCTGCTGAGGCTGTTGCTGAAAAATATGGTGTTTCTCAGGAAGATGATCAGTAATTAATATTGATTAAATCTATTTATAAAGAATAAAATATTTAATATAAAGGAAAAAATTGATGGCAAATATTAGTATGGATACTATTAAGGAGCTTAGAGAACGTACAGGCGTAGGTATAATGGACTGTAAAAAAGCTCTTCAAGAAACTGATGGCGATATGGATAAGGCTATTCGCCTTCTTAAAGAAAAAGGTGCGGCTGTTGCTGCTAAGAAAAATGAACGTACTGTAAAAGAAGGTTCTATAGGTTTCTGTGTTAATGATGATAGAACAAAAGCTGCTTGTATAGAACTTCAGTGCGAAACTGACTTTGTTGCTAAAAATGAATTATTCATAAATTTAGCTAAAGCAATTTCCAGCACAGCTATGGAATTAGATGATGTTTCAGTAGATGCACTTTTGAATGCTAAAGGTCCTAATGGAGATACAATTCAAGGCATGATAAATGAAGGTATACAGAAATGGGGAGAAAAAACTGTTCTTGCTGAAGCTAAAGTTGTAAAAACAGATGGATTCTTTGGTACTTATGCACATTTTAATAATAAACTTGTTGCTATAGTAGAATTCGATGTTAAACCTAAAGGAAAATGTCAGGAAATAGCTGATCAAATTGCTATGCATGTAGCAAGTGAAAGACCTTTAGCTTTAAACAGAGAAGGAATAGATGCTAATGCTGTTAAAGAGCAAAGAGAAATATTTGAAAAACAAGTAAGAGATGCTGGAAAACCAGAGAATATGATAGAAAAAATAGTTGAAGGTAAAATGAGTTCTTGGTATTCTGAAAGCGTTCTTATAGACCAAAAATTATTTACTGACAATAAAATATCTATTAAAAGTTTAATTGATGAAATTTCTAAAGAAGCAGGTTCTACTGCATCTATTAAAAACTTCGTAATAGTTTCTTTAGGCGTATAATTTAATTAATAAACTAAACTTGAAAATAAAAAAGGTTATGATAATAAATCATAACCTTTTTTAATAATAGAGTATAATAAATGAGTTTATTAATCGCTAAATGATATAACACCTTCAATAATAGCTTCAAATCTTTCTGGTTCAATAATCATAACAGTATCATCAATTTTCAAGTTAGGAGCGAAGTCACCTATACTTATTAAGAATGAGTGAGCACTCTTATATTGTCTAGCATATTCCATAAACTGATCTACTGTTTCCTGTCTCATAGGATATCCTGAAGTATCCAAAGCAAATGTACTCTTATAGGATTGACCTTCAGAACCAAATTTCTTAATAGTAACAAAGAATACTAATGTATCAGATTTCTTACTATGCTCTGTAACTACATATCCATTCAAAGTTAATATTCTGTAGAAATATTTTTCCAAATATTCTATAATATCCATTTCTAATGCAGTTCTAAATGCATTATTAGCAATAATTGAGCTGTAAGTCTTTAATTTCTGATCTACATCTAAATATATATTTCTAATTGATTTTATTATCTCCCATTGTTTAACGGCTGCTTCAAACTGTTTATTTTTTACAAGAGTTTCAGCATATCTGTATCTTTCATCTACAACTTTTTCACTAGCAACATTATCTTTAGTTAAAACTTGTCCATAATATTCTCTAGCTTTTGAATAATTACCAAGTTCATAATATGAATTAGCAAGATTTAATGATATAGCATCTTTATCTGATATTTCATTACTATCATAAGCTATTTCTAATTCTTTAATAGCATTTTGGAAATCTCTGCTTGAAGATAATATTTCACCAAGTAATAAATGGTATTCTGGATTTGACTGATCTAGTGCAACAGCTTTTTCTATTTGCTGCTGAGCTGCATGATATGAACGCATCTTATAAAAACAAAATGCCAACATATATAATAATTGAGGATTACCGTCATTTTGTGCAGCTGCCTGTGAAAAATATTTTTGAGCCTGAACCCATTCGCCATAATTATAACAAACACTTCCTGCTTTAAATAAAGAATCATAATCCTGATCCCTAATTTTTGTGATCATATCATATTCATCTATAGCTTTTTTACTATTTCCTGTTTGTTCATATATTTTAGCTAAAAATTCTCTTACAGCTAATTCAGTTAATTCTTTAGTAAAATATGCTCCATCTATCATATTTTGCAAAGAAGCCATAGCTAATATATACTGCTGCTGCTTATAATACATATTTGCAGTCATCCATAGTATATTAGCATCTTTTTTATATTTAGGATCTAATGTATTAATTTCTCTCATGGCTACATCATAATTTTGATCATTATATGCTTGAACAATTTTTTTGAGTTTAATAGGGTATGATCCACTTTTAATAACATATTGTGTGGCAAAACCTAATAAAACGATTAAAACTAATATTACAATTAATGAAGCTTCCACGATTATTATCCCTTTTATTCATAATATATAACTGGACTTCCAGTTTCTTCTGATTCATTTAAAGCATCTTTGATTTTTTTCATCATAGTGTCTTTTACAACAAATACAGATATTTTATTAGACATATTATTAGAAAAATCAAATCCGCTTACTGCCATAGATACATTAAGATCTATAGTTTCATTATTATATTCAAAATTATAATTTTTTAATGCTTTAAAATATCTTTTAGTAGCTTTCCAAGCTTCTTCCTCATTTGCAAAAATAGTGGAGTATATAACATCATCATAGAGCATACATTGATTTTCTCCTATTCTTGCATTCTTTTTTATTGCTCTTATAAGTTCATCTTCTAATTTTTTATAAGCTGTATTACCGTATTCTTCAATTATAGAATTTGAATTTGATATTTTGAATGCTATTATTCCTATAGCATGTTTATATCTTTGTGAAAATGCTATTATATTTTTTATAGTAGTTGAGAATATTTCATATTCTGATTTATCTACTTTTACAATTTGATTATCACTATCATATTCTTCATCATCCAATATAGTATCATCTTCTACAGAATATCCCAAATTGTATAATATAGTTTTATACATAAATATCATAAGTTTTTTTACATTATATGATATTTGTATTGATATGAAAAATAAACCTATAGCTAATATACTGCTGTAGAATGTATAATCTTTTTTATAAAGTAATTTTTGTATCTCAGGAACATAGCTTAATGATAATATTAATATTACAGATGTAACTATGAAAAAAAGCAGATTTTCCATAGTTTTTGAAAAGCCTGTATAACTTTTTGTAGGCTGCATTAATACTATTATAAAAGCATATAATATAGAGATTCCAATCCATATCCATACCCATACATCAAGAGCATATAATAAGTACACAAAAAAGTTTTGAATATTAGGTGATATCAACAATATGTATATAGGTATGATTATAGCACTATATATCAATGTACATATCATAGCGGCAAAAAAGCCGTATATATATGATTTTGATAGGTTTATTTGTTTATCTTCCATAATAGTTCCTAATTTTTTCGCCATATTGCATTATTGTATTTAAGTGAGGATTGTCCAAATATTCTCATTATTTTTTCTAACTCTAATTTATTAGAATAAATAGCGTATTCAAGACCTTTTTTACCCTTACTTATAGATGCAATAAAACTATCTTCTGTTATAGAAACTGCATTAGCTCCTAACATAAAATATTTAAATACATCTGCTCCATATCTAGGAGATTCAGCAATAGATGTTAATTGCATTTTATGATTATTATGCAAATTACATGCTACTCTATTAATAGTATCGGCAACTTTTTCCATACCTTTTAATGTATACTTATTATTATTTGAAAAATATACACTATTTGCATGGGCTGAATTTATATTATGTATATCATTTTCATTGGATATGCCTTTAATTATTATTGGTATATCAATTTGTTTTATTATTTTAGATAATTCTTTCTCACTTTTTACATATACTTTATCATTAGAATTTATATTATAGCAATAAGAAAAATCTAATCCAACAGCACAAGCTCCATTTTTTTCAGCCTCTCTTAATCTTTGAAGCAATATATCCTGAGGATTATTAGCATCTAACATTATAATTCCTCTTTTATTGCCTTTTATAGTTTTTATTGCAAGTTCAAATAATTCTTCATTGTTAAAATCATTTAATATAGCCAATACCTCGCAATTAGAAGCTGTATCAATCATAATCTCATAATATTCTCTTATATCCATTATGCCATCTATTACTTCTGTTAAATTATGTATGGTATCTATTATAATAGGTTGTGATACATGGGTATTGAATAATGTTGTTTCTAATTTTACTTCTTTTTCTTCATGTATTATGCTTGGATTAAATGAATAATTAGCAAGACCTGTTTTTTCGTCTATATTATCTTTAAATAAATAATTTGCATAATGTTTTGATGCTAATTTTTCTTGAGCTATTCTTTTTATTTCTTCTATAGTAATGCTTTTTTCATCCGTAAGCTTAAAATGTACTGCATTCATAGCTTTATTTGCTATTTCTATTGCTTCATCTCTATTTTTTCCAACAGTAATTACATTTCCTGCTTTTTCTAAATTATTTGTAGGTGTAACTAATATATCTCCTGCTTTAGTTTTTATAAATACTTCTTTTACACCTTCTATTTTTTTAGCATTTTCCACACCTTCAATTGATTCTATTATACCAGTACCAGGAAGGAATGCTTTTTCTACAGATACTTTATTCCATTTAGGTTTTAAATCGCTTGGAGGATTTCCTAATGCTATTTCTATTGCATTTTTTATTAAATTAACACCTGTAGCAAGAGGGTAGGTATAGGCACTCATAAATCCGCCTGATAATCTTGCCGCAATTTCTCCAACCATAGCTCCATTTTTAGTTACTTTTATATCACCTTTAGCAGCACCTATTTTTAAGTTTAATGCTTTTATTCCAGCTTTCATCACATTAATAGCATCATCTATCTTTTCTTTTTCCAAAGCTGAAGGCATAATATGTCCTGTTTCTATAAAGAAAGGAGGGAATTCTATTATTCTATCAGCAACTCCAGTAACATGTATTTCATCATTATATATAAGCATATCAATAGAAAGTTCAGGACCATCCATAAACTCTTCCATTATAACCTCTCCTGAAGGTGAAGCACTTTTTGCTCTGTTAAAAGCTGCTAATATATCATCTTCATTTGATACTTTCATAACCCCCCTAGCACCCATATTATCAGCAGGCTTTACTACAACAGGTTTATTCAAATGCTTATATGCTTCCATTGCTTCTTCATAATTCCATACAGGAAAGAAATTAGGCTGAGGAACATTATTTTTCTTGAATCTCTCACGCATTCTTATCTTATTTGAAGCAGCATAGGCATCTTCAAATCTATTTCCTGGTAAACCTAAGGCATTTGCAACAGCAGCAACAGTTGTAGAAGCATCTGTACCTACAGTTATAACTCCATGTATTTCCATTTTTTGACTTAAATCTCTGGCAGCTCTTACACTTCCATCAACATCTCTAGTGGATACAATCATAGGATGATCAGCTATCTTCATACCATGAGCATCTTTATTATAATCAAATACTATTGTATATAGTCCCATTTCCTGAGCTATTTGTATTGCTGGTACTTGAAGAAGTCCTGCTCCTATTATTATTATTCGTTTACCTTTCATAATCAGTATTGCCTTTTATTTATATTATTTAAAATATTCCTTTATAGTGTTATTAGTATCGAAATTTTAATACTAAACTGAAGAATTTTTACTTATTATTATGCTGAAATGATAATTTTAATATAACTTTTTTGATTAATATAATATTATAAGTTTGCTTATTATTATTAAATAGCATAGAATATATGTATAAATTATTTTGGAGATAAAAATGAGTTTAGAAGAAAATATAAAAAATGAAGCAAGTTTTGATGATTTTTTAGCACTTGATATTAGAACAGGAACCATAATAGAAGCAGAAGATTTTCCTAAGGCTAAAAAGCCTGCATATCAGTTAAAAATAGATTTTGGAAAATTAGGTATAAAAATGTCTTCAGCACAGATAACTAAATTATATAAAAAAGAAGATTTAATAGGAAAACGCATTATTGCTGTAGTTAATTTCCCAAAAAAACAGATAGCTAATTTCTTTTCAGAATGCTTAGTTTTGGGTGCTGTAAAAGATAATGGGGAAGTAGTATTATTAACAACTAATGAAGATTGTGAAAATGGTATTTCTATAGGATAATAAATTTTATAAATTATTAAATTCTAATTCTTCAAATGAATCTTTGTCTAATAATTCATAATGATATCCCTGTTCTGTAAGGAATAATTGTCTTTTATGGGCAAAATCTTCTTCTTTTGTATCTGTTGTTATTATAGAAAAGAAATAACTTTTATTTTCACCTTTTTTAGGTCTTAATACTCTTCCTAATCTTTGGGCTTCTTCCTGTCTTGAACCGAATGTACCAGAAATTTGTATTAAAACATTAGCATCTGGTAAATCTACTGCTAAATTTGCAACTTTACTTACTATAAGTATTTTTATTTCCCCTGTTTTGAATTTTTTATATATTATATCTCTTTCGCTTTGAGGAGTTTTTCCTGTTATTATAGTATATCCTGTAAGTTTTTTCATTTCATTTAATTGATCTAAATACTGACCTATTATAAGTATATTTTTACCTTCAAGCTTTTCTATAATCTTTTTTACTATAGTGTATTTAAATACATTTTCACTTGCTATTCTGAATTTCACTTTATCGCTTGAAACAACATAATCAGCCCTATGACTATCATCTAAAGGTATTCTTATATCATAACAATAAGCTTCTGCAATGAATTTCTTTTCTTCTAATTCTCTCCAAGGTATATCGAATTTTTTAGGTCCTATCAAGCAGAAAACATCTTTTTCAAGCCCATCCTCTCTTACTAAAGTAGCAGTAAGTCCTAATCTTCTCATACTTTGAATTTCACTTGTAAGTTTTATTATAGGAGCAGGAAGTAAATGCACTTCATCGTATATTATAAGTCCCCAATTATGTTGAAAAAATAGTTCAAAATGTATAAATGGAGATTCTTTATTTTTTCTATATGTGAGTATTTTATAAGTTGCTATTGTTATGGGCTTTATTTCTTTATTTAGTCCATTATATTCACCTATATCTTCTGGTGGAATATCTGTTTTATCTAATATTTCATCTCTCCATTGTCTGCATGCTGTAACTCCTGTAACTATTATAAGAGTTTTAGTTTGAATTTTATGCATTGCAGCAATTCCTACTACAGTCTTACCAGTTCCGCATGGCAAAGCAATAACACCAGCACCGCCTTCTGGTTTACCATCTGCATAGAAAGCCTCTACAGAATTCTTTTGATAATCTCTTAAAGAAAAATCATCTCCACTTGATGCCATTACTTTTCTCATATTAAAATGATATTCTTCACCTGTTTTGTATCCTGCTAAATCTTGAACAGGGTATCCTATATTAATAAGAGCAAGTTTTATATGTCCTCTGTATGTTGCATCTATTTCTAATTTATTAGGGTTTATTTCTGCTTTTATATATTTAACCATTAATTTATAATGCAGAATTTCATCTATAATGTTCTTATCTTCACTTATAAGATAATATTTATCATCTTCTTTTATTATTTTTATTCTTCCATACTTTTCAATACTTGTCTCTATCTGCTTTACTATATTTTTAGGTATTTCATAAGATGTATATTTTTTTAAGAAATTAATGATTTTTTCTGCTGTATAATTTAAGCTTGCAGCATTCCATAAAGATACCAATGTTATTCTATAAGTATGTATATATTCAGGACTTTTTACTAATTCTGCAAAAACCAGCATAAAATTCCTGATTTCTTCAAAATGTTTAGTACTTACATCTAATAAAATTGTACCGTCGCCTTGAACTATAAGAGGAGCATTCTTATCCAATTTTTTTTCCTTAAAATGTTTAATACTAATTGTATTTTATTATTAATAAACGTTATTTTCTATCAATGAAATTGTTTCTCTAAAAAGATTTAAATATTCAATATTATTAGTATTTTTAGAAGCCCAAGATTTTAATACATTTAAAGCTTTTGTTTTATCATTTTGTGAGATATAAACATCAGATAATGTTAAAGTTGCCTGAGGAATCAAATAGCTTTTTGGATATGCTTTAACAAAATTCTCTAAAGTAGTAGCAGCCTGAGTATAATTAGTTAATTCTATTTGAGTATTAGCTAAATTATACATTGCAGTTTCCTGAAGGTAGAATCCTCTTGAATTTGCTACTTCCTGATAATATTTTTCAGCTTCTTTAAAATTATCTACATCATAATAAACGCATCCTAAAGCATATGCACTTCTTAATTTTAAATTTTTACCTTTAGCAGCATTATATACTTTTTGAAATCTTGAAGTAATGTCTATTATCAAACCAGGATTATTTAATTGTTCTTCTGGTAATTGTGCATTTTGATATACATTGTATAAAGCCAAAGCGGATTCAAATTCTATATTGCTATTGGCATCTTGACTTTCTATATTTGATTTATAAAGTAAAATTCCAGCTATTATTACTATTATTAGTATAAATCCTGATATAAATATTATTCTATTATTATAAATGTATGTAAATATTAATTCAGCGTTTTTTTGCAGCTTATTTGTATTTTCAGACATATGAATCCTCTTGAAACTATATTTGTTTAATTTAGAATAATCAATTATAATAATTAAACATAAAAAAATCAAGTATTATTTCAATAATTATTTTTTATATATATTGAACTTTTTTCCTATTGTTTATTATATTAGTTATGATATAATTACATCGAAAAATTTTATAGTAGGTAAATTTATGGCCACAGAAAAATTGAATTCCAATGATGAAGTATTAGCTGTTAAAATATCAGCTGAATATAGCGATTTAAATAAATATATATATATGGTTTTTTTTATAGATAAATATAATAGCAGTTTAATAGATTTTACATTTGTAATTTCTGATAATTATAAGCTTCTTAATTTTTTAAATGCTTATACTGATTTGCTAGAATTATATAAACATATAAGAATTTACAATAAATTAAATAATCATACAGGTCCATATTATGATAAATTTAATGAAGTTATTACAAATATTATAAGTGAAGAGAGAAATATCAATAACTTAATAATATATCAAACTAATAATAATAATATTTCTATAATAGATATATTTGCAAGCAGTATGAATAGATTTATGGATTTTCATATAGGAACTTTTGATATAAAAACTAGTATTCTTGATATTAATTCTGTACGTTTATTGATAGAGAATGTTACTAAAGAAATAGAAGCTACTACTTCTTCTCATTTACCTCATAATAGCGATGATCCCAAATCTGAGGATTCTAATGAACCTGAGGTACCTGTTTATAAATTAATTAATGCGACATTTGTAGTTGATCCCATAGGCGGAAAATCAATTAATGATATAACTCCTGGAGATAAGCTTATTGTAAGTATAAATTCAAATACTGTAGAAGAGAATATTATATATCTTGAACTTAAAGGAAAAAAAGATAAATATTCAAAATACTTAGTTCCTGCTGAAGTTTTAGAAAAAGATGTTCAGGATAAGTCTATTAAAATATTATTAAAGCTTATAGAAGGATATTGCTGTTTAATAGAAGAAGTTGAACCTATCAAATTAAAGCTTTTTAATCCTATTAAAGATTCATATGTTGAAAAGGAAGAACCTGAAACTAAAGAGAAAACATCGTTTTTTGAAAAAATATTTTCAAAAATTAATACATTCAAATTAATGATGTTTGGATTAGGTGCTATTATAATATTTGTTTTTATTGCTATACTATACGTATTTTTATTTCAAGCATGATTTCATACTTTATAATTATAATCTAAATATTTATACAGTATTTTTTTCTGTATCTAATTTTGTATTAGTATAATTGATATATATAATAAAAATAATATAATAATTTAATTAATGCAAAAGGAGATATTATATGAGTATAGTAGTATATTCGGTTTTAGATGATGAATTAGAGGCTTTCAAGCTAATGGAAGAAAAATATAATACAAAATTTAAAATGCATAAATACCATTTAAATATTGATAATGCAGATGATGCTAAAGGATATGATTCAATAGTTTTTAATGCCAGAGATGCAATAACTTATAAGGTACTTGATAAATTGAAAGATTATGGTGTTAAGTATATGAGTACTAGATCTGTTGGATTTGATAATGTAGATGTAGATTATGCTAATAAAATAGGTATAAAAATAGCTAATGTACCATCATATTCCCCCAATTCTGTGAGTGAATTTACAGTACTTTCTTTATTGTCTCTACTTAGAAATTATAATAAATTGCTTATAAATTGTCATAACAGAAATTATATAAGAACTGGTCTTGTTGCAAAAGAGATCAGAAATTTAAATATTGGTATTATAGGTACAGGAAGAATAGGTACTTTAACTATAAAGCATTTAAAAGGATTTTTTCCTAAAAATATATTTGTATACTCAAGAACACAAAAAGAAGAAATAAAAAATTATGCTGAATATGTTAGTTTAGATGAACTTTATAAAAATAGTGATGCAATAATATATCATATACCATTTAGTAATGAAACTAAAGAAATGATATGTAAGGAATCTATAAGTAAAATGAAAAAAGGAGTATATATTATTAATGTGAGCAGGGGAGGGATAGTTAATAATCAAGATTTACTTGAAGGATTAAAAAGCGGACATATTGGAGGTGCTGCCATAGATGTATACAGCAATGAGATAGAATATGTTAATAAAGATATAAAAAATGTAATTTTGAATGATGGTATTATAGAAGAATTATTTAAAATGGATAATGTTATAGTAACTCCTCATTTTGCATTTTATACTGATGAGGCATTATCAAATATGGTTAGTATTTCTATTGATAATATATTTGAGTTTAAAAATAAAGGTGAATGTATAAACCAAATAAAAAGCTCCTAATTAATAATTTTTTTATTTCTTTAATTGACTAAGTTTGAAAATTATATAAAATTGAAAATATAAGTTTTAATTAGTTTTTCTACTTATTATTATATAACTAAAATTCTTTAATTATAGGAGTTTATTTATGAAGGGTATAAAAATATCTTTATCACTTATTATTAGTATTAGTTTAGTATTTTTATTAATTTTTTCATCTTCTTGTTCTAGAAAAGCTAAATCTATAACAAAGGATATAATAGTAAATTTGAGTGTAGAACCTAAAACTATAGATCCTAGTTTGAATGCTCAAATATATGGTGTAATTTATATATCTCATATATTTGAAGGATTAACAGTTAGAGATAAAAATAATGATATAGTACCAGGTGTAGCTGAAAGATGGGAAATAAGTGAAGATGGCAAAACTTACACTTTTTTCCTAAGAACAAATTCTACTTGGTCAGATGGAAAACCTGTTGTAGCTCAGGATTTTGTATATAGCTGGCAGAGACAAGTTGACCCTAAAGTAGCTAGTGAATATAGTTATCAGCATGAACCTGTAAAAAATGCTATGGCTATAACAAGAGGTGAGATGCCTGTTGATACTTTGGGTATTAAGGCTATTGATGATCATACATTAGTTGTTGAATTAGAAGCACCTACAGCATATTTTTTGGAAGTGATTGCTTTCCCTACATTTGCCCCTTTAAGAAAAGATATTATAGATCAGTATGGTGATAAGTGGACATTAAGCCCTGATACTTATATAGGTAATGGACCTTATATAATGTCAGAACGTAATATAGATGAAAATATTATTATGGTAAAGAATACAAATTATTGGAATGCTAAGACAATAGTTGCTGAGAAAATAACATTTATGTTTATGCAAAATGGGGCTGCTGCTATAGCTGGTATAAAGGACGGAACTTTACATATGGCTTATGAACCTCCTCAGCAGGATATTCCTAATTTGATGCAGGAAGATTTGATACAAATTAAACCTCTTATAGCTACATATTATTATCCTATTAATGTAACTAATCAGTATTTAAAAGACCCTAGAGTAAGAAAAGCATTATCACTTGCTATAGATAGAAATTATATAGTAGAAAATGTTACTAAAGGCGGTCAGAAACCAGCAGGCGGATGGGTGCCATATGCTGTTAATGATATAAATGGTGATTTTAGAGTTAATGGCGGAGATTTTTATGATATATCAAAAAACGGATATTCAAACAATGTAGAAATGGCTAAAAAACTTCTTGCTGAAGCAGGATATCCTAATGGTGAAGGTTTCCCTGTTATAGAGTTCAAAACAGATCCTGGCAATCATGTAGGTATATTTGAAGCTGTACAGCAAATGTGGAAAGAGCATCTTAATATAGATTCTACAATTACACAAATAGATAATGCTTTGCTTGGACAAACTTTATTAGAGAAAAACTTTATGATAGGAAGACTTTATTGGTCTGCTGATTATTCAGATCCTATGTCTATGATGAGCTTATTTACTAGTTATAATACTCAAAATAACGGAGGATACAGCAATCAAAGATATGATGAGTTTATAGCACAGGCTATGTCTACAGATGATAATGAAGTAAGAATGAAAGCTATGCATGAGGCTGAGAAAATACTTATAGAAGAGGATATGGGAGCTATTCCGCTTTATTTCTTTACTGAGCCTTTGCTTGTTAGCCCTAAATTAAAAGATGTAGTATATAATCCTTTAGGTTTCCATAAGTTTTTCTATGCTTACTTAGAAAATTAATTTTTTGATAAATTGATATAAATAGGCAGTATTAATTTTAATACTGCCTATTTTTTTACCGTAATATTATGATATTAAACTTATTTTACTTAATATCCGATTTTAAATATTAAAAATAACTTGAAAATCTTTTTGATATAATGTTTAATATATTAATTAATTTGTAAGGAGATTTATTATAAAAAAATTAAAAAAGATTATATTAATTATTTTCCTTATAATAATAATGCTGTTTATCAATTCCTGCGATACTTTTGATATGTATATAAGAAAAGCATTGGAGGGAGCAAATCTTTATGAATTAAGCGTATTTGGAGAATCCCTTGGCAGAGATATAAAAGTAGTTGAGCTTAGGGGATTTGATGTAAATAATTTTAGAAGTGATAGAGTTTCATATTATATAAATAGATATCAGGGAAACTGGAAGCCTTATATGCAAAAGATCATAGATAGATCTCAAATATATCTTCCATATATAAAAGAAGTTTTCAAAGAAAAAGGAGTCCCTGAAGATTTAGTTTATTTACCTATAATAGAGAGTGATTTTAATCCTCAAGCTGTTTCTCATGCGGGTGCTGCTGGACTTTGGCAGTTTATGCCTATGACAGGTGCTATATATAATCTTAAAGTAAATTATTGGTCTGATGACAGATTTGACCCTGAACGTTCTACAAAAGCTGCGGCTGATCATTTAGTTAGACTTGATAAAAATTTTAAATCTTGGGTAATAGCTTTAATAGCCTATAATGCAGGGGGAGGAAGAATATCAAAAGCCATTAGAGAAGTAAAAAGCAATGATTTTGAGGATTTATTAGAGGCAGGTGTTCTTCCAAAAGAAACAGAAGAGTATATACCTAAATATGTTGCTGCTGTTATAATAGCCAAAAATCCAGAGAAATTCGGATTTCAAGTAAATAAACCTAAAGTTGTTTTTCCTCAGGGTGATTTAGTTTATGTTGATGATGCTGCTGATTTATCAGTTATTGCTAAGATGATAGAAGTTGATACTGAAGATTTAAAAGCTTTGAACCCTCATTTAGCTAGAGGTGTAACCCCTCCAGGAATGGTTAGATATCCGCTTAGAGTTCCTGAAGGTATGGGAAATAAATTCAATGAAACTTTTGCTAAGATACCAGCTTCAGAGAGAGTTACTTTTAGAAGACATGAAGTAAAAATGAATGAAACTCTTTCTCATTTATCAAAATTTTATGGTGTTCCTATCAATGCTATAGTTGATATAAATAAATTAAAATCGAGAAATCTTAATATAGGACAGCAGGTAATGATTCCTATTCAGGGACTTGATAATGCTAAGCAGGTTGATTTAGCACAGTATGAAGAAGAGCAGCAGAGAATAAGAGAAGGAAAATTTGTATATTTTGAATCTTTACCTCCGCCTGATTATGAATATAAGGATATAATGTATCATGTAAGGGCAGGGGATACTCTTTGGGTTATTGCTAGAAAATTTAATATAGACATATCAGAAATAAAGGCATGGAATAAATTAAATAGTAATGTACTTTCTATTGGTATGGAAATATTTTTGAGAATACCTATAAATAAATAATAAATTATTGATTAGTTTTATTAAGATATATTTTTTAGTTATATTATTTTTTATTATTTATCTTTTCCTGTTATAGCTTCTACTATATTAACCAAATTAGCAATTGAGCGGTTAAAGTATACTAATACATCTCCATATAAATGGGCATTCAATGCTGGTATTAATGATTTATCCACATTATCATAATGTCTCTCTCTTGCTTCATAATAGAAACCTTTAATTTCATGATATTTCTTTATAGCTTCATCATAAGTTTTTTCTTTATTTAAAGAATAATATTGAAGTATCAAACTAGATAAATAATCTATGAAATTTTTATTATTATTAATCATTTTTATAATATCTTCTTTTTGTGTATCATTGAATAATGTTTTTTTCTCATTTCCTTTTATAATTGCTTTACCTAAATCCTTTAGATTATCTCCCAAATTTTCATAATATGTACTTATATTTATAAGTGCAGCTATATTTGATGAGTTTAAAGTATTCTTTCCTAAAAGCTTTAATAAGAAAGTATGAATTTCATGATCTGTATTATCAAGCATTTTTTCATGATCTCTAATTTTTGTTAAAAGTCTCTCGCTAGGATTATCAAATAATTGTTCTATTCTAGCAAGCATTTTTTTAGCAGTTTCACCCATATATGCTACTTCTTTTCTAACCTCTATTTCAGCAGAAACAGGCATATTTAATAATTTATCTGAAAGCACACTGACATGTTTTTCATCTTCTTTATCTTTAATAAGAAAGCAAACAATTTTTTCTAATTTCTCTGTTAGGAAATAGAATACTATAACGTTTATTATATTAAATATCGTATGTGCCGCAGCTATATAGAAAGATATATTTACATATTTATTATCAACTACTAAATCAGGAGGACCTATATTTATTAATCCTACAATAATATCAACTACTTTTATATAATATGGGAATAATATAAACATGTATATAACACCGAATATATTAAATAAACAGTGTACTAAGGCAGCTCTTTTGGCATTAGTAGAAGCACCTAATGTAGCTAAAACAGCTGTAATTGTTGTACCTATATTTTGACCTAATATTAGGGCTACTCCTGTAGGATAATCTATTAAACCTACAGTAGCCAATGATATTGTAACACCTAAAGCAGCGCTACTTGATTGTATTATTGCAGTTACAATCATACCTATCATTACGCATAAAAATCTTCCGTATAGAGTATTAGCATTTGCCATTAAGAATACTTTTTCAAAGTCCTCAGAACCTCTTACACCTTCAAATGCCATTTTCATAAGTATAAGTCCGTAAAATATCATACCAAAACCCATTAGTATTTCACCAAAGAATTTTAATCTTCTATTTTCTGAACCGAATATAACTATTATAGAACCTAATCCAAGAGAAGGTAAAGCTAATACATCTATATTTAATGATATTATCCATCCCGTAACTGTAGTACCTATATTGGCACCTAATATTATATTAATAGCTTGAGAAAGTGTAAGTATATTAGCATTTACGAAACTTACAGCCATAACCGTAACAACACTACTTGACTGAACTATTGCAGTTATTAAAAAACCTAAAGCAATTCCAAATATTTTATTTTGGGTTAGTTTATGCAGTATATCTTTTAAAGCATTTTCTGTACTTTCCTGAAGTCCGTCAGAAAATACTTTTAATCCATACATAAAAAGTCCAAATCCGCCAATTAATGAAAAAGTTAGGTCCAATAACATTCTTAATATCCATTTTATTTAATTAGGAATGCTTAGGATATCATAAATAGGCAAAAAGTCAATAAAAATAAATTATTATGTTAATTGATTTATATATTTTATTTTCTTTATATATTCATATAATTATATGATATTAAAACATTATATAAAAATATATAGTATTACTATCTAATAAGAGAATTTGAGTTTAACTGCACATATATTTAATATGAACTTTAAATATTCTAATTGCAGATATATTATAAATATTATTAATTAATTTTTATTTTTTCTCTTTACATTAGGATTTTTGGAAGTTACATTTTTATGAACATTTTTCTTCTGAGGTTTTAATTGTTTTAACTGATTTATTTTTTCTCTTATCTCAATAGCCTTTTCAAATTCTAAATTATCAGATGCTCTTTTCATTTCTTTTTCAAGTTCTTTTATATAATCATCACTTCTTTGTTGAGGATCTATTTTTACTCTTTCATTAAATCTTCTAAAATCAAAATGAAGTTCATATGAAGTTTCAACTTTTTCTTCTCGTTCAATTATATCCTGTATTTTTTTGATAATAGTTTTCGGAGTGATATTATGTTCTTTATTGTACTCCATTTGTATTTTTCTTCTTCTTTCAGTTTCTTCTATGGCAACTTTCATAGCATCGCTTATAGTATCTGCAAACATTATTACTCTTCCATTTGCATTTCTTGCTGCTCTTCCTATAGTCTGTATTAGGGTAGTGGTATTTCTTAAAAAACCTGTTTTATCAGCATCAAGTATTAATATTAATGATACTTCAGGAACATCAAGCCCCTCTCTTAAAAGGTTAATCCCAACAAGTACATCAAAAGCACCGAGTCTTAAATCTCTTATTATTTCAACACGTTCTACTGTTTGTATATCAGAATGTAAATATCTTGTTCTTACTCCATTTTCATTTAAATATTTTGTAAGGTCTTCTGCCATTTTTTTTGTAAGAGTTGTTATGAATATTCTTTCATTATTTGATACAGTCTTTTTTATTTCTTCAAGTATTCTGTCTATTTGTCCGTCAATAGGATATACTTCTATTATAGGGTCAAGCAAACCTGTAGGACGAATTATCTGCTCTACAACCTGGGAGCTTTTCTTTAATTCATATTCAGTAGGAGTTGCACTAATGTATATTGTGTCTTTAGTTAGCTTTTCAAATTCTTCAAAGAATAATGGTCTGTTATCAAGAGCTGATGGAAGTCTGAAACCGTACTTTACTAAAGTTTCTTTTCTGCTTCTATCTCCAAAAAACATACCTCTAATTTGAGGCACACTTACATGAGATTCATCTATAATAGTTAAAAAGTCTTCTGGAAAATAATCAATCAAACAAGCAGGTCTGTCTCCTTCTTTTCTTCCAGATAAAGGACGTGAATAATTTTCTATACCTGCACAGTATCCTACCTCTCTAAGCATTTCTAAATCATATTTCGTTCTTCCGTATATTCTCTCTGCCTCTACCAATTTTCCTTCTGATTTGAATTTATTATATTGTTCTTCAAGCTCTTCTTCTATTAATTTTATTCCTGCTGCTAATTTTTCTCCTCCTGTAACGAAGTGCTTTGCAGGATATATTACAACTCTGTCTTGTTCTGATAATTTTTGTCTTGTAATAGGATTTATTTTCATTATTCGCTCAACAGTATCTCCAAAAAATTCTACTCTTATAACTTCATCAGAATATGCACTCATTATTTCTATGGTATCTCCAATTACTTTAAATCTTGCTCTCTCAAGTACATCTTTAACACGTTCATATTGTATAGATACCAATTTTTCGATGATTTCATCTCTATCATATTCACCATCTTTTTCTATTGAAATATATAATTTTCTATAATCTTCAGGAGAACCTAAGCCATATATGCATGAAACAGAAGCAACTATTATAACATCTCTTCTTTCAAGTAGGGAAGTGGTTGCTTTAAGTCTTAATCTATCAATTTCATCATTAACAGAAGCATCTTTATCAATATATAAATCTTTTGCAGGAACATAGGCTTCAGGCTGATAATAGTCATAATATGAAACAAAGTATTCTACAGCATTATTTGGAAAAAAATCTTTAAGCTCTCTATAAAGCTGTGCTGCTAAAGTTTTATTATGAGACATCACAAGTGTTGGTCTATTTGCTTTTTCTATAACATTTGCAATTGTAAAAGTTTTTCCGCTTGCTGTAACTCCTAATAAAGTTTGATATTTATTATTGTTTTTTATGCCTTCTGCTAAGGATTCTATGGCCTGTATTTGATCGCCAGATGGTTTGAAATTTGATTCTAGTTTAAAATCCATTTTTGTATTATACAATATTTATTAAATTAAGAAAACATTTTTTTTATTTTTGATTTAAATACATTAAATTCTCTATAAATATTTATATAATATGGATTAAAGTCTAAATCTATATTATTTGAAAGCCTTTTAATATATAACTTAGTCCATATTAAACAATGCACAGAATGAAATCTTATTTTTTTACTTTCCTCATTTTTATTATAATTACAAAATGGAATATCATTTTCAAAATATATTTTTTTAATAGAATATTTTTCTTTTTTTAGCATTTCAAATTCTGGCTCTCCATAAATTATAGCTAAGTCAAATATTGAATCATTTTGTATTTGCGATAAATTTCCTATAGATAAATTTTGATTTGAAAAAAACTCTCTTGAAATATCCATATCAGAAATACTTCCAGCAACACCATTATTAAGTCTATATGAATTATCATAATACATACTTTTTAATTTATTTATTTCATTTTTATCAGTGTATTTAAATAATAAATATCTTGAAAATTCTTCTAATATCTTTACGTCTTTTATATACATAGTTAAAGCCAAATTGTTTGTCAATGATATATCATAGTTATAAAATGGTTTTAATGCTTTTTCTAAATTTGAGAATATTAGTACATCACTGTCAATATGCATACATTCTCTGATACTGTATTCTTTCATAAAATCTTTTAATATTATCCATCTTTGCATACAGAACATTTCATAATTTGGATCACTTTTTCCAAGATGTATATAGCTGTTTTTAAAGTTTATAGATTGTTCTTTTATGACTTTACTTATATCTACAAATGTAGAGTACTTACTATATTCTTTGTATTCTCTATTAGAGATTAAGAATATATTGGCATCTTTATTTGTTTCTCTTAATTTTTTCAATGTATAAATAAGATATTTTGCAAATCCAGTATGTATAATTACTATATTCATATTAGTAAAAATTTACCGTCCTAGAAAGTACTACAGTTTTATTATCAAAGTCTGTTACTTCTGCTTTGAAAGTATATTTTCCTCTTTTGGGGGTGAATATACCTCCTCTATAAAAATGGGAATCTACACCATACACTTCTTCAAAAGTATAATTCGGTGATATATAATAAACATTATCTCTTTTTATAAAGTAGGTAAAATCATAATCCCTTAATAAATCATCATTCATAAATATTTTAACTCTTTTTAATCCCATAGGTATTCCGCCTAATAAGTCATAAGCTTTTACGAATAATTTTATTTCTCCATTATATCTCATAGGCATTTTATCTTTTATTTGTATAAGTCTGTTTTCGGTTCTCAAATATATACCATGAATCAATGGTGCTTGAGTTGAACCTTTATCTATATTTAAATATTCTAATGGGTCTACTACTAATCCTTCTTTCATATTTTCTATAGTTAAATGTAAATGAGCTCCTCCTGATCTTCCGCTATTTCCTGTGAGTGCTACTACATCTTTTTCTGTAACTTTAGCATATGATTTTTCAATAGTGCCTGGTTCTATATGATAATAATAACTTCTCAAATTATCAGGATGCTCAATCATAAGAACATTTCCAACACCATAAAGAGGTCTTGTAGGATCTTCATCTTCATCAATATAATATACTATTTCTCCATCTTTTACAGGATATATTTCCATTTTATGTCCGCCGAAATCAACACCATTATGGAAATGGTCTGTTCTGAATTCTCCGAATGTACTTGTTATTCTTATTCTATTAGGATCTATAGGAACTCTTGCAAATAAAAATGATGATATTACAAATAATAATAATATATATTTTTTCATAGCTTAACCCTCTTGTATGTATATATGGTTTTGTCTGTTACAATCATATACTCATTTTCTAAATTTGATATATCAAGGTTATAAACCCATCCATCTACTTCTTTTTCAAATACTACTTCTTTAGCATTATTATCGTATATTAAAATAACACTTTTATTATCTTTTGATACGCTCATAATAGTAGAATTAGTTTCACTATTTAATTTCATATTAATAGCATTTTGCATATTATATTTTTCTATATTAATTCTATCGATTTCTTTTCCTTTTCCCAATGAATATAATATAATATCCTTATCGGCAAGCATAAATGCTGTCATAGATTTTTCGCTTATATAGCTAGATACATGACGCCTTCTATTTAATTCTGTATCTGAATACCATATAGTATTTCCATTGGCATCATAAAGTGTAATATATTCAGGTCTTATTCCGCTTATTGCCAAAGCAAAACTGCCATATTCACTGATAGCAACTGATTTTACTATATTAATTTCACTAAGTATTGTAGATATTGCAAAAGATAAATTTCCATTTCTATTAATATATGCAATATCCCCGCTTGAAAATCCAGCTATATAATCTCCTGTATGAAGAGCAAATGCTCCATCCGTGATAATTTCTCCATATTGTATATGTTTGCTTAATGGATTATTATTAAAATCAAACATTTGTATTTTTGAGTTATCACTTGAATGATATATTATTCTTTCAGCATATGGTGCTATTTCTGGATAAATAGATGTATTTGTACGCCATATTATAATACCCATATTATTATATGCATCTATATAATTTCCGTATCTTTTGTATATAATAAAGTTTTGATTATTTAGAGTGGCTAATTCTCCTCTTGCCAAATTTGTACTGTATATAGTATCTCCGTTAAAATCAAAATAATGTATGATTCCTTCTGGCTTTGTAAAGAAATTATGCTTAAATACTCCATCTATAATTAATTTATCATCATGCGATGGAGGATCCAAAGAATCTGTTTTTTTATTCCAAACATTAATAGTATTATATTCTTCATTTAACCTATTTGTTCCAAAGAAAAATATAAATAATATAATTAATACAACAGTGCTTATTATAGTTAAATATCTAATAAAAAAAGGTTCTATTTTATGTACATTTTCTAATTCTATTATGGATTTTTCTTTTATTCTCATTTTTAAGTATATACTGCTCTTTAATAGTATTTAATTTATTATTTTATTTGAGTTAGAATCTTAGTGTTAAAAGAAACAGGTTTTTCTAAAATACTTAAAGGATCAAAAGTCATATTTCCAGCTCTCATTTCCCAATGACAATGCGGACCTGTAGACATTCCTGTAGATCCTATTAAACCTATAACTTCGCCTTTTTTTACATATTGTCCTTCTTTGGCTATAAGTTTTGACATATGGAAATATGAGCTGTATACTCCTTCTCCATGATCTATAACTACGCAGTTCCCCCTAACAAATAATTCTCTTGATACTTTTACAACCCCATTATTAGCTGCTATTATAGGAGTTCCATTTGTATTAGCTATATCAAAACCCTGATGATATCTTGCATAGTCTCTAGTATAACCTCTAAAAGCACCGAAACCTGAAGAGTATCTTCCCTGAGAAGGCATTATATAAACTTTATCAGCATAATTAGTAGGTGTATATGTGATATAAATTTTACCATTTAATAGTTCTCTTTCTTCTTTAGATTTTTGAGGATTACTTATAATATTTTTCATAGTAGAAGTAACACCTGGTATTTGTTTAGGCTTTGGAGGAGGTGGAGTAAAATCTAATTTTATATCTATTGCCACATTTAAAACAGTTTTGTCTTTTAATGTAATATCAGATATAAATTGATATTTTTTATCCTGTGCTCCTACATATATTCCAAATACACTTTTATAAACTTTCATGTTTCTATCAGCATTTTTTACTTCAAAAAACTTTACTATAGGTCTTGCACTTCCCATAAGTTTTGAGTTTTCTATTTTTACTTCATCTTTAGAAGCTATAAATATTGTAGATACTTTACCAGCATAAAAAGGAAAAGGATCAGCATATATTTTTATATCATTATCATATTTCTTAAAATCTTCTAAAGATTTAAAAGCATTATTTCTAGAATACATTGCTCCATTTATTAATACAGCATTTTGATTGCTGATTTTTACTTTTGTGTTTGGAGCAAGATAATAATATTTATTTCCTATTTTTATTTCAGCAAAAGAATTTTTTTCGGTTTCTATAATATCATTTCCTAATATTTCATTTGATGTTTTTATATCTGCATTTTTTCCGTCTCTTGTAACAGAAGTATTTCCTAAATATTGAATTGTATTTTGAGAGTATAAAGATAATGAAATTAAAAATATGATACTAATAATATATTTCATAAAACCTCCAAAAATTATATTATTTTTTAAATGATGCTTGATCTAATTTTATTAAATGTTCTTTGATATCTCTATTTGTTGGTGCAAGTTCAAAAGCTTTTGTAAGAAATTCTTTAGCCCTTATAAGATCATTTTTTTTGAGAAAAGCCCAACCTAATGAATCTAAATATGCAGGATTATTAGGGTCTATTGCTAATGCTTTTTTTATTTCTTCTATGCCTTCTTCTATATTTGTTTCGGTATCTGCAAGAATAAATCCTAGAGAATTTCTAGCATTTGCACTATTTGGATCCAAACTTACTGCTTTTTTAAGATGTTCTATTGCCTTTCTTATATTTCCTTTTTTATAATATACATATCCCAAAGCAGCATGTATTTGAGTATTTTCTACGCCTGAAGATAATGCATCCATAAGCTCAAATTCTGCCAAATCATACATTTCTTTAACAGCATAAATATATCCTACTATAATATGAGCTTGCATAAGTCTTAGCGGATTATCTAATCTTCTCATTATTTTATCAAATACTTGAAGTGTATTATCATAATCTTGAATTTGTGCATAGGCTAATGCTAAATGATATCCTGATTCTACATCATTTTTTTCTGAGAATATTTTTTCTAAAGAGTCTATTGCTTCTTTGTAATTTTCATTTCTGAAGAATTTTATACCGTCTTCTAATTTACTTCTGCTAGAGCCTATACTCATATATACTCCTAATATATATTTGATTGTGGCTATATTGTATATTTATAATGTAAAAATCTCAATATATTTTAACTAAAACTTATGTAAAAAAATTATGTAAAGTTATTAATATTTTTTGTCAGTTTACTAATATATAAATTTTGACATTTCATTTGCTATATATTTTGTTTTTTCAGCAATATCATTAATAGTTTCAGAATCGCACATATCGGCTAAATCATACTTGTAACCATTAACAGAAAAGTCATTTAATATATCTATAAATAATTCTATATCTTCCTTATCAGCATTTATTGATATATATTTATCTTTTTCAGAATTACTATATAAATCTTTTAAATATATTTTTTTGTTATGAAGAGATTCTAAAATTAATACTGATAAATCTAATATTAAATCTATTACTATATCTATATTATGTTCAATACCATTACAAACATATTTTATATCTTTACTTTTTCTAAATGAATCAA
>CALXXQ010000064.1 GCA_944392715.1 uncultured Brachyspira sp. | reverse complement strand
AAGTACTCACAACCGAGATCAAAAAGAATTTTATGACTTTTGTACTCAAGAATTAACTTTAGAGAGAGCTAATCTAAAATTGAGAAAATATAATAATTTTTGGAATCATAAACGTATACATTCTGCTTTAAATTATTATACACCTGTGTTATACTTCAAGAAATTAAGGAATACTTAATGCAATATGTCTGGCTCCTGTGCAGAATAAAAGTTTATATTTTAAAGAATTTTCCAAATGCAAACCATAGCTGTAAAGTTATTATACCATAAAGTATTAAACATAATCCAATTATAACACTTACATAAACAGCACCGAGAATAGGATTAAACGTTAGTATAATACCAGCAATTAATGTAAGTATACCGCTTAACATAGAAAGTCCCCATTGACTATATCCTATTTTTTTAAGTTCAATAGATGAAGATATAGCAACTACTCCTCTAACTATTACAAAAAATGCTACTATATAAGGTATGAATGCTCCGCTTATTTGCAAATTGGAAATAATTATAATACCGCATACTGCAGATATTATTCCATCTAATAATATTAGAGTAGAACCTGATTTATCTCTTAAGCTGAAAAAATAAAAAATTGAGCTTATTCCAGAGAATATAGTTAAAAAACCTATTATATATGCTATAAATAATACAGTTTCTATAGGATTGAATATGGTAAATATTCCTGATATTATTAGTAATATTGAAAATATAAGCCATAATACTCTGCCTAATTTACCCATTGTATATACTCCTTTTATTAAAATAATATTATAAAGATAATGAAAACTAAAAAAAAATCAATATAAAAATTTATAATAATAAAAATATATAAAATCATTTTAATAATAATTGTTCCGATAATATTTACGATGAATGATGATATTGAATTAGATATAGTGCATACACCTGTTATGCTTAATGAAGTTTTAAGTTTCATACCTGAAGGTTCTAAAATAGCAGTAGATGCCACATTGGGAGAAGGCGGGCATACAAAAGCTATGCTTGATTTGAATCTTGAGGTACATGCTTTTGAAAGAGATGCTAATATACTTGAAATAGCTAAAAAAAGGCTTAAAAATTATGATAAGTTTTATTACTATAATAATACTTATGATAAAATGATATATGAATTAGATGAAAAATTAATAGGAAATATAGATTTTATTCTTTATGATTTAGGAGTATCTTTATTTCATTTTAAAAAGGCTGAAAGAGGTTTTTCATTTAAAGATAATGTAAGACTTGATATGAGACTTGGAATTAATGAAAAAAGTGCTTATGATATTGTAAATGGATATAGTGAAGAAGAATTAGAAAGAATATTCAGAGATTATGGAGAGATGGATAATGCCAAAAAAATGGCAAATATTATAGTCAAAGAAAGAAATAGAAGAAAAATAGAAACTTCAAGAGAATTAGAAAATATAATATTTCATAATACTGATAAATCTAGAAGATATGGTAAAATACACCCTGCAACTTTAGTCTTTCAGGCTATAAGAATAGAAGTAAATGATGAGCTTAATATTTTAGAGAAATCTATATCTAATATACCTTCTATATTGAAGTCAAATGGGGTAGTTGTTGTAATGAGTTATCATTCTTTGGAAGATAGAATAATAAAAAAGTTTTTTAAAGAAAATGAGAAAACAAAGAATAAAGACGGTATATTTAAACTATTAAATAATAAAGTTAAACTTCCGACAAATGAAGAAATAAAATTAAATCCTGCAAGCCGAAGTGCTAAAATGAGAATAGCTCAGAAAATATAGTTTTTGGAGATAGATATATGGATAATAAAATTCCTAAAGAAAATAAAACATACTCTATAGGTTCTCTTTTTATAGTTATAGTTTTATTTGTAATAATAATAAGTGTTTTTACTTTTGCTAGGAATGTTAAGGCTAATGAAATATTAATAGAGCTTTCAAGTTTAGAAAATGAAATAGAGCGTTTAGAAAAAGAGGTAAAGGTATTAAGTGCTGAAGAGGCAGAATATTCATCTCCAAACAGATTCATAGAAACTGCTATAATAAATGGATTTACTTCTGTAAGCGGTGATAATAATGATATATTATATTTAAAAATTGAAAATAAAGAGAATAATAAAGTAAATTAATTATTTATTAGCATTTTTCTTCTTTTCTATTTGTGCTATTAATGCCTTATCCAATTCTTTTGCACTATTATATCCCATTTGTTTAAGTCTATAATTTTTAGCTGCTGTTTCTATTAAAATACATATATTTCTTCCAGCACGTACAGGTATTTTCTGATATGGTACTTCAGTATTTAATATATTATATGTTTTATCAAATAATCCCATCCTATCATATTGCTCATCATCTTTCCAATGTTCAAGCTCTATTATTAAATCTAATCTTTTTTTATCTCTTATAGCACTCATGCCAGAAAGCCTGCTTATATCAACAACTCCAATTCCTCTTACTTCCATATTATGTTTTATATATTCATTTTTTCTTCCTATTATTCTGCCATCTTTTAATTTTTTAAACTCTACTATATCATCAGATATAAGTCTATGCCCTTTTGATATAAGTTCTAATGTAGCTTCACTTTTACCAACTCCGCTTTTACCCAAAATCAATACCCCAACACCGAAAACCTCAACAAGTCCTCCATGTATAGTAAAAGATTCTAAGAACTCTTCTTCTATTAAAGATTCTATCGCTCTAATCATATCAGAAGTTTTTAATTCGCTTATAACTACGCAAATATTATTTTTTTTAGCAATTTCTAAAAAAGATTCAGGGGGTACTATATTGTATGTAAATATACATATAGGTATTTTATAACTAAGCATCTCTTCAAATACATCAGTTTTATTTTCTTCAGCAAGTGTAATAGTGTAATTAGCTTCTCCCTTTCCTAATATTTGTATTCTCTGATAAGCGAAATCTTTGAAATATTTAAATAATGCCATACCAGGACGATTTATATCATATCCTATTATTTCATTTTCCATTCCGATAAAACCTGTTAAACGTCTTATCTTAAGGATATTATTTTTCATTTCATTGAGTTCAAGGAATTTTTCTACAGTTATCTTAGGCATTATATTTTCATTCCTCTTTAGCTATAAGTTCCATAATTTCTTCAGGTTTTTCAACATTGATAAGTTTTTCTAAGAAATGAGGATTATCTCTTAATATTTTACCAATTGCTGTAAGTACTTTTAAATTCTCGCTTGCAGAAGCCTTAGGTGCTAGAAGCATAAAAACAGCAAATACTTTTTTCTTATCTACAGATTTATAATTTATTCCATTTTTTATAGTTGCCACACTAAGAACAATGTTTTCTACAGCATCAGTTTTAGCATGCGGTATAGCAATACCATTTCCTACTCCTGTACTCATTAATTGTTCTCTTGCCATAATAGCATGCTCAGCATCCGCCCTATTTAAAAGAAGCTTGCATTCATCTAATCGCTCAACCATTTTAGAGAGAAGTCGTTCTTTATCGGTTTCTTGAACATCTATCATTATAGAATCTTTTTTAATATAGTCTATTAAACTCATTATTATCCCCTCCAAAATGGTTAATTAATATATAATAAATTAAATATCAAACATTCTTATTAAAACAAATGAATTATCAGATTCTTTATATAAAGCTTCAGCCTGTTCTGTTATACTGCTTATATATACAACAAATTTTTTATCAGCATTTTCTGTAAGATAATTTACAGCTTCACTTACATTATATTCTTTTATTAAATAATTTTCACTTTTACTAGCATCTATATGATTATCTGAAGTTACTCTTACTTCATCTATATTCCAATGATCTTCATCATTATATATTTCTAATACTTTATTATCATTTCCTTTAAATAAAAATACAGGAAATTTTCCTATTTTTATGCTGTATAAATCCTCTCCTTGCTTAATAGGAAGATAAGCCATATAAGGTTTTTTATCGCCATTAAAGTGTAGAACAGCATCCAATTCATCTAAAGGTTTTTCATATATTCCTATAGAATTAATTGAATAAGCATTATCGTCTTCTTCTGTTTGCATACTTTTATCTACAACAGCTCTTTGACTTCTATCTATATTTCTCTCTTTAGATTTTCTTATTTCTCTTTCTATTTTTTGAAACATAGCATCTATTGCTACATAAAGATCTTTTTCTTTTTCTTTATCATGAAATACTTTTTTTCCAAAAGCTATAGTACCTTGCACTGTATATTCGCCATGCATATGTTCACAGATAATATTGGCGTCTATTATTCTATCAGCATGTATTTTGATATTTTGCATCTTATTTGCTATATGCTCTCTAACATTTTTAGTGATTCTTACGTTCTTTCCAATAATATTTTGATGCATAAAATCTCCTTTTATATTTTATCTGTTTCTTGATGAAAAAATATTCATACTTTTTCTATATTTAGCTACAGTTCTTCTTGATATATCAATACCTTCACTTTTTAGTATAAGTCTTATTTTTTCATCACTCAATTTTGCAGGAGAGTTTTCTATAATTCTTTTTATAATTTCTTTAACACCTCTAGAACCAAGCCCGCCACCAACGGATCCAGAGAAAAAATATTTTATAGAAAATGTACCCCATACAGTATTAAGATATTTGCCATTAGCTATTCTGCTTATAGTAGATTCGCTTAAATTAACCTCTAAAGACATATCTTTTAAAGTTAATGGCTTCATAAACTCTTTTCCATACTCAAAGAAATTAAGCTGAAATTTTAGCAAAGCTTCTCCTACTTTTAATAAAGTTTTTTTCCTCTCATTTGAGGCATTTATAAGGCTTTCTGCTTCTTTCTTTTTTTCTTTTAAAAAGTTTATATTATCTTCACTTTTTTCTATATCTAATAGTTTAATATATTTTTTACTAATTTTCAAGTGGGGTATAAAAGTTTCATCTGTTTTCACTATCCAATGATTATTCTCTTTAAAAATAAATAATTCAGGTACAATATATTTAATTGCAGATACATCATATTCCCTTGCAGGATAAGGTTCTAATGTTTGTATTAGTTTTAAAGCTTTTAATACTTCATCTTCATCTATATTTAAATCAGATGCTATTTTTTTATAATTTTTCTTTGATAATTCATCTAAATGATTTTCTACTATCTCTATAGCATTATCATATATATGCATATCTTTTTCTAAACATTCTTTCTTTTTTATTTTTAATTGTATGGAAAGACATTCATCAATATTTTTGGCAGCAACTCCATATGGATCAAAAGTTTTTATTATAGATATTATTTTCTCTATTTCTTCTATACTAGTATTTAATATATTTGATAATTCATAGCTTTCTATAGTTAAATACCCATCGCTATTTATAAAACTGCATATTTGCTCAGCTAATTCTATATCTTTTTTATTATTAAAAGTAATATCTATCTGACTTTTTAAATGAGAGAATAAACTTTCCTTACCATTATCAACTGTATTTTCGATTATTGTATTAATATCGCCTGATGATGAATTTGAATAATTTTTTTCATTAAAATCATATTCTAAAAATGGATTTTCTTCCATTGTTTTTTCTATCTTTTCTTTAAGCTCTATTGCAGGCATTGATATAGTATTAAGCCATACTCTAGTTTGATAATTTAGCCTTAAATCGCTTTTAATTGCGGTTTTTATTGAAGTATTTGAAGATAGTGATATATTATTAGTCATAAAAACCAAGCGATAAATAATGAAGCATTGTACATATGAATCTTCTTTCTATATGAAAAGGAGAAATTACTTTAGTAAATCTATTATGCTTTTCTAATCTGTAAAATTTTATATTATCTATTATCATATCTTCATCGTACATACTGCAATTAATTTCACAAGCTATTTTTATCACATTATCAAGCATATAATATGATACATGCTCATTATAATATTCTACTTTTATATCCAATTCTTTTGATAATGTATCCATATATTCAATAGATAATTTTTTGCCTTTAAAAGCTATTATAGAATCATTTTCCACATCATTTTCTTTTAATTCATATCTTTTAATTTTAATCTGTTCCACAGGCTGATGTATTTCATAAAGCTCTAATTGATAATCCCAAACTTTATGATAATCTTCATCGCTATCAATAGGATGATATAAAGTTATATAATATTTAATTTTTTTAGGAAGTTCATATAAATCTTCATCTATGGAAATTAAAGATCCATCTTCCATATATCTGAAACAGTCTATTAAATTACCTTCTTCATCGTATACACCCCAAATAAATGAAAGTGTAAAATACTGCATAACAGGATTTTCTACAAATACTTCAAAAAATGTTTCATAATCCCATTTTCTGCCATTAAACATAACTTTTCTTAATTTTTCTTTTTGATATGATATAATAGCATTTAATGAATTTTTTATATAAGTGAAATCTTTTTTAGCATCAGATACCCTTGATTCATCATCTCCTTCTATTGCATCAGGCAATTCTTTTAATATAGTATGATTGGTATTATCTATTATTTCTAAATATGAATCGCTTAAAAGCTGAAGCGTGAATTTTTGTTTGCCGTAATTTATAATTTTATTTCTTTCTACATTAAATCCTAAATTTGGAAGTACCTTATCAAATAAATTTTCTATAGGAATATTTAAACACTCTGCTGCTTTTTCAAAAGAAGATATAGCAGCATTTTTTAAAACTTTATTTTTAGATATATATATAATATTATTTATTATCATCAATGCAAATTTTTCGCCGTTCATTGCTATTGCAGGCATTATATATGCAGCTAAAGATGATTTGAAATTGTCATGCCAATATTCTATTTTATCATATAAATTAGCTATTTGACTATAATCAGCATAAATACAATATGGTATAATAATATTTTTCTTAGTTTCATCACAATTATTATCAGTCCAATATTTATATATTTTTTCAAATGTTTCTCTTAGAGAATTCATATCAAATAAATCTATCATTTTATCTATATCTTTTATCCTATAAGGCTCTTCAAGAAGCATATATTCTATTAATATATACTTAATAATTTTTACAGGTATTTTTATATTTTTATCATTTCTAAATAGAACATCTGATATTAAAGACTCATCTATAAAATCAATTAAATTCTCATAACTCTCTTCATAATAATCATTAACATATTGATTTATATCTTCTAAAGTTTTGAATTTAAATCCTTTTCTATTATAATTCCATTTTTTTATTATTTTTTTTAATTCAAATTGTATTTCTTCTCTATAAGCATGCATACTGCTTTCTATATATGCTCTGGAATTATATTCATCTTTTTCTATTAATCTTAAAGCACATTTTATAATTTCTTTGTTTTTTAAATGCAGTACATAGCAGATTACAGAATAATTTGTAAATGCCGCCTTATCTTTTTTATATAAAAGTTCTAGAAAATCTATTAATGCATAACTTTTATATGAAACAGCTTTTAAAAATGATTTATCATGAAATATATCTGTAATATAATCAGTATGTTTTTTTACTAATTTCAATATATATTTAGGATTAAATATATAAATAGGGTAGCTGTATAAATATGTTATAATTAAGTCTTTTAAATCTAAATCATAACCTTGTAAATAATCTAATATCTCTTTTAATTTTATATTATAAAATTCTTTTCTATCTTTAATCATTAATGGTATAGCTAAATTATAAGGTAATGATTTTAATAAAGCTCTTACAACTTTTCTTGACTTTTCATTATAATCATACATTAAAACAATTATTTTTGTAGTGAATATAATTTCATCGGTGAGATTAATAGATATATTATATTTATCTATTGCCTTATTTTCTAATAATTCAAATATATCATTAGATTTTATATTATATATTTTTTCTAATTCTTTTTTCAAATTTTCTATAAAATAATCTATACATCCGTCTAATACTGAAGAATCAGCATTATCATCATTTACACTTAAAAGCATACAATTTAATATAGCTTTTATTTCTATAATATATGGTATTTCAACTTCTTTTAATATATTAGAAAGTTTATAAAATGATTCTTTATCTTCTGAATATAAATTTTTTATTCCTTCAAATATTTTATTTGAATTCATTAATAAATTAGTATCTAAATGTCTTATTAAAAATGTGAAATATTTAGGTATATTAAAATCTTCTAAATCATGTATAAACTCATCAAAATTTTTATGCGAAAACTGCCTGCTGAAATTCTTTCTAGTTAAGAAAAATAATCTTATTAAATAGGCTAAATTTATAAGCAGATTTTTATTCTCATTTAAAATATTTCCTTCCAATAATTCTATAAATCTATTAGATATTCTATTATCTACATTCAAAATAAGAAGCAAAGACAGCATAGAATCCAAATAATTAACTCTATTTGAATATTCTAATAATATTGATATTTTATCATAATCTTTATTATATATTTTTATAGTTAAAGCTAATAAAGCTATTAATATATTATCTTTATATTCATTAATAATTTCATCTATATTTGAACTGCATATACTTTCTATATATTCTTCAGTTTCTTTTGGGAAGTATTTTTTTGCATAATAATAATATATTAGTATATGTATTTTAGCGTTTATAACTTCATTTGAAATAGGATTAACATGGTATGAATGTATTTTATATTCTTTATTCCAATTATTAATTTTTTCTATTGACATACATTTAAACAATGCTTCCTTTACTGTTAATCCTGATATTATATTTATAATAAGTATTTCAAAGATATATATATTTTCTATATTATGCATAGATATAACTTTGAATAGTCTTATTAATGAATCATTTTCTTTGTTTCTCTCATATAAATCCAATAGATTTGAATACAGCAAATGATTATTTGATATGGAATGATTTATTTCTTTCGGATTGAAATTTATGCTGTCAATTTCATTATATACGTATTTTTTTATATCATTTTTGTATGGATGATTTTTAAAAATATCATCTATATAACTTTCTTTAACGCCCATCAGACTTGCCCTAAAATATATATAGATGATAATATACCATATTTTAAAAAAAAAATGAATAATAAAAATACAATAAATTATTCAATAAAGACAATAAATTAGTCAATTATGAAGATAACTTTACAATTTTTTATAGCATTCTTCAAATTTGGGCTGCTCATAATTATACTTGCATCCTCATTTCCTATAACTAAATCACTTGAAAATCTTCCTCTAGATCTCCAGGCCACTATATTATATGGTTTTTTACCTATTACATTTGTTATAGTTTGATTTGTAAGGAAAGAATTTGTAGAATATGTAATATATCCATTAGTAGCTGCAACTGATTTATTTATATATGCTATATTATATATTTCATTGCCATCTTCATCATATACTGTAGGGAATAATGAAGGAGTAAAACCTATATTTCTTGCATCTATAACAAGACTGTCATAATCTGTACCTGTATCAAAGTATGTTACTATAGGTTCTGTTTTATATACATTTATATTATTTATCAAATCTGACATAAGGTTATTTGTTGTGATGTTCAATGCCATTAAAACTTTTACGCTTGTTCTTGTAGGGTAGGATATTCCCACTAATCTGGCATTATTTATAGAAGTAACAACTTTTTCTTTTAATAATCTATTTTCTTCCATTATATTGTAAATTGTATCTTCACTATCTATAGGTATATTTCCTAATGTATCATATAATGTTTTCATAGTTTCTTCTTCTGCCTGCTGCTGCAATATCAATAATGCTTCTGGGTGCAAACGAGTATCAGTTATAAAATCGGCTGTTGCATCTGCATATATAGTATAAGTGGTATAATCAACTCTTCCTTCTCCTGTATTTACTAATATATTATTATTAGTTATAGAAGTATACTGAGCGAAAAGCAACATATTTATAGTAACAAATAGTAAAATAACCTTGATATTCATATAAACTCCAATATGCTGCAAATATTTTCGGTTTATAAAAAAAATACTTAAAGATATTTTTATAACTTATTATCTTTTTTCAAGCTTTTGAAGGTAATTTGATACATTTATATAACCATTATATTTCATAACTTCATATGGTTTCAATCCTATAGAATTAGCCTCTGTATAATTTATATTATTATAAATTAAATACCTAGCAATTTCTATTTTTGTGGCATAAAACATTGCATTCTGACCCCAATCATCTTTTTCATTAATATCTATTTTTAAATCTTCTACTAGATATTTAATTAATGAAAGATGTTCATTTTCAACTGCATACATAAGAATAGTTTTTCCCAGTATATCTTTTTTATTAATATCAGCACCGCTTTTTATAAGAAGTTTTACTGAATATAAATCCCCATATTCGCATGCATAATGAAGTGCTGTTTTTCCATTATTATCAGTTATACTTATATCAGCATTATTATTAATAAGAAGATTCATTATATAAGGATAATGTGCTGATAATATTAATGCATTTTCTCCTTTATTGTTTGTAATACTTATATCAGCATTTTTTTCTATTAAATAATCAGCTAAATCATAATAACCTATTGAAACTGCCTCCATAAGCAGAGTATTGCCATTTTTATTTACAGCATTTATATCATTATTATTTTCTAAATATCTATTAATACTATCTATTATATATGTTAATTTATTATCATGAGTTATACAGTCAAATATTGTAGGTTTCTTTGGAATATTGGAATATTGTATATTTTCATAATCTGATTCATCTACTATATTATTGAATGAATTAGGCATCAGACATTTGCATATTATTAACATTAAAATTATATATTTTTTCAATAGCAAACTCCTATTATTAATAAAAAATTATTTTAATTACTTTTTATTTTTTCTAATTCGCTAAGCATGAAATTCAAATCATCAATTACTTTTTGTTCCTCTTTTTGATTCCTTAAAATATAAGCAGGGTGATAAGTTGCTATTACAGGTACATCTTTTCCATTATTATTATAATAATGTACTTTATTTCTAGCTTTTCCGAAAGGTGTTTTCAAATCAAAATCAATTAAATTACCGAATCCGTGACGTCCTAATGCACATATTATTTTAGGATTAAGTATTTTTAACTGATTTACAAAATAATCTCTGCAATTTACTTTTTCTTCAGGCAAAGGGTCTCTGTTTTCAGGAGGACGGCATTTCAAAGCATTCATAATATAGTATTTTTTATTATTGATATTCATTCTTTCAATCCATTTATCCAATAATTTTCCGCCTCTGCCTACAAATGGAAGTCCTTGCTTATCCTCATCAGCTCCAGGTGCCTCTCCGACAAATACTATATCAGGTTCTTCATCTCCTCTTCCAAATACTACATTTAATCTGCTATTACATAAAGCCTCGCATTTCATACATTTTTCAACTTCACTATATATTTTTTTCAATTCTTCATTCTTTATTTCTTTCATTGATTCTATGCCTTTATCATTAATATCTTTTTCTTCTTTTTTTACTACTTTCACTGCTTTTTTTGGATTTCTTAATATTATTTTTTTATTATGCTGAGAGCAAACTACATTTGAGAATTTTATTTTATTCTGCTGTAAAAAATAGCTTTCTATTTTGTTCATATTAATAAATCCTAAATATCATTTTTAAAACATTATTTGTATTATACAATAAAAT
>CALXXQ010000063.1 GCA_944392715.1 uncultured Brachyspira sp. | reverse complement strand
CTGTATGAAAATGTTCTAAAAAATCAACTTCTTTACTTTTTAATATATTATATACTCTATGTTCTATAGTTTTTTGATATTTTTCTCTTTGTTTTATATCATCAATACCTAAAATATCCCAATTAGGGCTAATACTTATATTTAAGCCGCTTCCTATAACATAAGTAGAAAGCCAATAGATTAATGCTCTATAATTAGGAGAATCAAATTCTGTTTGTCTGCTTCTTCTTATGAGAATATCTCTGTCGAAATGTTCATAAACAAGATCGCTAAGTCCGTATTCTATTTTAGCACCTACTGAACGGTAATTACTGCCTGCTCCTGTACCAAAAAAATAGGCATTATTATTTAATTCTTCTTTAGAGGATAAAGAATTAATAGATTTAATATCTTTTACTATACCTATAATATCTTTTATTACTCCCAAGTTATGCCTCTCTTTTTACTGTTAAAAAAAATTTGATACCCATTCTTTTTTAATATTACGCTTATATTGTTAATATCCCATTTCCTGAAAAATACTCTAAGTAAAAAATACTCATCAAACAATAAAGTATATTTACCCTTAGAAGCATTCTTTTTGATATAAAGATTAAGCAGAAACAAATAAATAATGTATCTTAATTTTGAAAATACATTTAATTTTATTTTTCTTGCTTTATCTGCTGTTATCATTCTATAGTTCCTCTTCGGTTTTCTATATTGCCTCTTATGGCATAGAACTTATTTCTTGCATATTCAGGATTTAATTCTTCCAATTTCTTTTCTAAATCTTTTTTATAATTTCTTAATTCATCTAAGGAACGGTATTTTACTTTTTGATTTCCCTGTCCGTCCCCAATATCATATTCAGACATACCCATCTGCTTTTCTATCTCTTCATCAATTTTCTTTATTTTTTCTATAAGTTCTTCTTCAGTATAAATGCTTTTTTTCATAAATGAATTATGAATTATTTTTACACTATGAGCAAGGAAAATAGTTTATAACTATAAAAGTTTTTTTGAAAATAAATAAATAAAAATATGCACTATATGATGTTTACAAAATTAAAGATTATGCTAATATTTAAATAAATATAATTTGGATATTGTTTATGAAAAATGATAAAACTAGAATATGTCCTAAATGTAAGGAAGAAATAAAATATTGGGCTACAATTTGTCCTCATTGTAGAAGCAAAACTACCCCTCCTAAAGTTATAGGATATACTTTTTTAGTTATATTAATATTAATAATAATTTATCTAATAAATAATAATATCCCTTCTAAAGAAAAATCAGTCAATAGCAAAGAAAATAATAGTACATATAAAAGGGAAGTATGGAATAAAATAATGGTAGAACCAGAGCATTTTACAACTTTGGATATTTACCCTATGACAGATAATAATGGTACTGCCTATTTGAATGTTATAGTTTCAAATAAGATGGATTATCCTTTACCCGAATTAGGAATGAAATTCGATATTTTTGATACTGAAGGTAAAAAAAGAGCCTATGCTGTAGGTACAAATGATTTAGCTAGTTATGAAACTTGGAATTATAAATGTATAATATACACTTATTCAAAACAGCCTGAAACTTTTGATATTGGCGACATAAAATTAGTTGACTATAATTTCAAAAAAATAAAAGAATATATAAAACTAGATTAAAAAATATTTAATTTTTATCTGTTTTATTATTTTCATCTTTTCGGAAAATTTAGTATTAATAATTATATTAAACAATATATAACCAAATAATTAATTTAACGTGTAAAGAAATTTTAAATAAAAAAATAATATATATAACTGTATAAATTTATTTAATTATTTTAAACCTATATCAACACTTATATTATTTATAATGTTAAGTTCAGATATAATATTTTTTTTAATTTCTTCTATTTTCAAATATTTTTCTGCTATTTCTTCTTGCTTAATTATATCGTAATTTCCATTATTATCAATTGGTATTTTTATTTTTATTTTTTCTATAAGTTCTTTTCCTAATCTTTTATTAGAACCTTCGCCTACTTTATGTAATGGCAATATATTGTTTAATATTGCGTATAAATACTTTATTGATATTTTATTTTTAAATTCATCTTTTAAAAATAAAGCTCCGCAATGTGTTGTCATAGAAAACTTGCCATTTCTAATAAAAACTGTACCAACATATGTACCATCTGTAGTCCAAGTTAAACATTCGCAATCATAATCATAAGTGTTTATATAATCAATTATGCCTTCATCTGTTGTTTTAGAGGAATATACAGGAAATACACCTTTATTTTTATTCATATATTTTTTTGTATATTTTGAATTACCTTTTTCTACAAAAAAGAGACCTGTTTCACCTCCTATATATTTTTCAGTCATTTCACAGGTTTCAGTTAGAGAATACATATCTATTAACTGCTGATGTTCTTTTACATTATCTACTATCATATTTATAGTATTTGAAAAATCAAATATAGAAATAGGTTTATTTTTTTCTATTATTCCTAATTCAGCTTTTTCAGTTTCTGTCCAATCTTTTTCAATAATCCATTGTGTTTCAATATTATCTATAAATCTACCAATATCCTGTATTTTGCATCTATTATCTAAATTTATTTCTGAAAAATATTCTTTATTTCCCTTAAATAAATTAAACAATTTTACAGCTTTTTTTAAATCATCTTGTTCTATATCGAATCTGTTTATATCTCTACTTTCTCCTATTTCGCTGCACAAATAAGTAAATACAGGTGATGTTTGTGTATCAGATAAATTATTTTTTTTAGTTATAGCTAATATATATGTTTTTTTAGGAGTCGTAAAAAAAGTCTTTATAGGTAATGATATAATGGCATCTATATAGCAGTTATCTAAAATAAATTTTCTAAGATTTTTATCATACTTTCTATTAAAAATACCATCAGGCAATATGACAAATGCTTTACCAGATGGCTTTAATGCTCTAACAATCCATTCCATAAAAAGCCCTTCAACACCTAAAGAATTTATTTTAAAATAATTTTTGAGATTTATATCTTTTAATATTTCTTCTTTAAGATTACTGCTTCCACTTGTAACATATGGAGGATTTGTCAAAATTAAATCATACATATTTTCAATAGGTTCTGATAAAGTTCCTAATATAGAATTAGTTTTTAGTGTAAATGTTTCATTAAATAAATTTGCAAATTCTTTTGTATATTCAGGGTTTTCTTTTATAATATCACAAAAATAAATAAGCATATTTGCTTTAGCTAAAATAATAGTTTTTTGCTCATCTTTATCAAATCCCTTATCAAACCCAACTATTTTAATTTTACACTCTATTTTATTATCTTTTATAAAAAAGAATTTCCTAATATTTTCTTTTATAAACTCCAAAGGAAATTTGCCAACTCCGCAGGCAGGATCACATATAACTATTCCTTCCCTTAATTCACTATAAGCCATTTCATTTATAGCTCTTACTACTTTAATTGGAGTAAAATATTGACCCCAATTTTTTTTACTAATACTTTCTTTTAGAAAACTTTCAAAAAGTTTACTTTTAAAATCATAATCTATATATTCTAACTTTCCATAATTATTAAATTTTTCTAATACTTTTCTAAAAACAGTACCATATCCATCTATTGCTTTTTGTTCTTTACTAACAAATATTGTACCATTAATAATAGTTGTTTTATCTATACCAGCAGGAAATAATTCTTTTATTTTTGGTCTTATAATATCTGCATAATGTTGTAAAACATAATTTTCTTCATTTTTGCTATATTTTTTTAAAAGTTCATAAAAATTAAAATCACCTTTTAATATATTCAAATCACTCAAATATTTAAAAATAAACAATTCTACAAAAGTATATAAACAGTTTTCAGGAGTAGCACCGCTAACACTCCAAACATCCTGCCATATTTGTTTAGATAAATCTGTTGGATCAATTAATTTTTTAGGTAATATTCTATCATTATTACTGTTTATAGAATGAATAATATTATTTATCACATCAAATAGTTTAGTATCTTTATAATCAAATAAATATTTAAAATCTTGACCATTTTCATCTTTAATAGTATTTCCTGTTAATACATTTATCCACAATGTTTCTTTTGTATCTGTTGCTATCATTAATTTTGTATTTAATTGTTTTGCCACATTAATTTCTTGATTAATGGCTTTATTTTTTTTATATTCAGTATTAAAATTTCTAGGAGATTTATATTCTATAATTGCTATAATATCTTTTTCTTTAGTAATTAAAGCATCAATTTTTTTTTGATCAATATCTTTACCATAATCAATATTTCTAATTATATTAGCACTTTTTAAGGTTTTTACAGTAGTAGAACCTATATTATAAAAATTCCATCTTCCTATTTTATCAGGATTTTTAATTAAATCTCTTTGTAGAAGCTCTTCTGACATTATTAACCTTTATATAAAAATATAATACTAATATAGTATAATATAATAGTATAAATTTCAATATTTTTAAATATTAAAATGTAGTCAAATTATTTTCATCTTTTTTTTCAGAAAATTTATCTAAATGCTCAAACCAAGCTCCTGAATCAGCCAAATAATGCCATAATTCTTTATAATTAATATTTCCTTTATTATCTTTTCTTGCGATATTGTCAATATAAAAAAATGCTGCTGCTGTACTGTAGCAAATATATCTAATGCTTCATTTCTTTTCTGTCCTGCTCTTAATATCCAATCATATTTTACTTTTCCGCTTGGCAAATGCTTTTTTATCTTTTCTTCTGCTGTAAGCATTCTAAAAAAATCTATATTCAAATCATTAGGAAAATATGCCCATCTAGGAGGTAAAGGTTCTTCTTCTGTGAGTTCTAATGCTAAAGCACTATAAACCTCCTCTTTAGCTATATTTGAATTAATAATTAATGAATGGGGTCTTTTATTTTCATTGGTTTCTTGTTTTCTGAATAATTTACCTGTACTATCTCCTTTAATAGGGAATATAATATTGCCGTTTACTTTAAGCTGATTATGTATATTCTCACAGAAATCTGTTACAGTAGCAGGAATAAAACCTTTATCAATAAAAATCATAGAAGCATAAAAGTCTAAATGAGATGATTTTATCAATATCTCAAGTAGTTTCCAGCATCTGCTGTTTAGATTTGAAGTATTTCCGTCTAATCTATGATAGCCTATTAAATAGCTTCTATAACCTTCACACCATAAAAATACTCCTACTTCTATATAATTTTTCTGTATATCAGCTGCTATATTACAGAATAGAGGTTTATAATGAAGATTTTCTATATCTAAAGTAGATTGAGTTATCTCTCCGTATTCATTTATTCTTTCTCTTAAATAATTATCTTTATTTTTATTAAAAATATTTTGATAGGGCGGAGCTTCTTCATAAGATTTATAGGTTTCTCCTAAAACTGTATTACAAAATACTTTCATATAAGTATTATCTCCATTTTTTTCAAACTCTAATGCCTCTATATAATCATAAACTATACTTTCCCAGCTTCTAAATCCTAAAGGTGCGTATAAAGATGATAAATGATAGCTTCTTCTATTTGGATTTTTTGATTTTGATAATGGTATCCATTTTGCTTTTCCTCCGTCTTCAAAAGTTTTTAAAAAATATTCTTTATCTGCTTCTTTCCAATGAGAGCCGCAGTATTTACATTCATAATGAACCGAAGAAGGTATTAATACTCCATTTTCATCTAATTCATATTTTAATCTTTCAAACTCCAATATCTGAAGTTCTCCGCAATTCTTACAAGGTACATGATAATATCTTTGATCACCTTTTAAAAATCTTTCCTCAATATATGATTCTCCTGTTGCCATTTTTGGAGTAGATTCTATGAGTATTTTTCTCATCAAACTATAAGCATCTGTTCTCCTTTCTGCCAAAGTTATGGCATTTCCCTGTCCTCCTACATCGCTTTTTGCTTCATCTGCCTCTGTAATTATCAAAACTTTTATAGAAAATGACTTTAATTTTGATATTGTCTGAAGTCCTCCTATTTGAATAAAACCTCCGTCAAAAGATTTATAGTTTTTTGTATTTCCTGTTTCTCTACTTTTTTTGTTCTTATTGGCTGATTTAATTAAATGTCCAAGTCCTGACTCTTCTATAGATGGATTCATTCTTAAAGCGAATATTTGTTCAGCAACTTCTGAAGTAGAAGCCAAAAATAATATAGGAGCTGGAGAATTACCTAGTAAATAAATCATCAAGTTTTCATCAATTCCTACAGTAGCTCCAATCTGTGCTCCTTTCATAAAGTCTACATATTGAATAGGACTATCTTCATCAAAGTTTCTTATTATTTCTCTTAAATAAGGAGTTATTTTATAATTATAAAGACCTGGAATTGCTGAAACTCTTTCATTTAATACTCTTGTTGTTTCTATATAATTAATAATATCTGTTTTTTTTCTAGGCTGTAAATATTTCCTTATCATATCCTCTATATATAGAATATCATCATCAGCCCATTGAATTAATGTACTTTTTGATAAAATATTCTCTAAATTAATACCTTCCATAATTTAGCTACTCCTTAAATTATCAAAAAACTTTCTATTTTCATCTACTAGATAATTGAGCAAGTCTTCAATATCTTTTTCTAAAATATTTCTCATATCTATTATTAAATCTTCTATTGGTAAATCTACTTCATATTTATTTTTTATAAGATTAGCTATAGCATTTGAAAGTCTTTTTGGTAAAAGTTCACTTCTTGTTCTTAGAGTAGATAGTATATTGGGTAAGACTAACTCTAAATATTTTCTTTCTATTAATTTCCCTCTTAAAATCTGATATTCAAAAGATTTTTTCACCGCATCAGCTGTTAGAGAATGTATTTTTGCTGTTTCTATATCTAAATTATCATTAATTATAGATATTTTTTGATTATCATTATCTGATAAATGTTCTATTTCAGCTTTTTTTATATGTTTTTTAGATGATTTTTCTTTTTTGATTAATTTATCTGTGTAAATATTTCTTGATAGATTCCATTTTGACTTGGATTGTTCTAAATCTATAAGTATTTTTCCATTATCATCTTTAATATATACTATTCTGCTGTCATTTCTTTTTATGCATTGTGTGATATTAGCCTTAGAACAGCCTACTATTTCAGAAAATTCTTTAGGAGTTATATAAGTTGCCATATTTAATTTACTTTTTATAATTATAATTAATTAAAAAATAAACTAAATTAACATTATGAACAAGTTAACTAGTTAACTTTATGTTAGTTAACTTTCAAAAAAAAATTGTGAAAAAATTTTTTCGGCGGGCTCAAAAGCCCATATAAGCCAAAAAAATCAGTTTGCAGTACCTTTTTTTATATCATCAGAAGAATTTTTATTTATTAAATTAGCTAAATTATTAATAGATTGATTCAATATATTAATAGAATTATTTAACTTATCTATTGAAATATTATTATTACTTTGATTATCTACTATAGTATTATTATTTTCTATATTAGAATCATCTTGTTTATTTTCATCAGTATATTTTTTCAAATAATCACGGAGTAAAAACTCAATAAATTGATTTTTATTTTTGAATTTATCAGCTACTATTTTGTCAATTAATTCAATTTCATCATCTTTTAAACTTATAGCAGCATGCAAGCGATTATATTTGTATTCTTTTTTTGTTTTTGTATCGGACATATTAAAACCCCTTTATTTATTTTCTTCTTATAATTTATTATATTTTTGTGTAAAAATCAAGTATATTTGTTTACAAATTTTTAATTATTAGACAAAATACTAATTATTTTAATTAATCGTATAAAATCAAGTATGAAATGTATTAAAATATTAATATTTTTTTATTTTTTGTTTAATTTTGCCTAATATTTGTAAACAAAAATATTGACAATTGTCTACAAATAGAGTATAATATATATATAAACAATGAGAGAGAGCGGGAGGGCTTAAAAATGAAATATTCAAGAAACACTATAACAATTAAAAGTAAAGAATTAAAAGGGTTATACAACGCCGAAGACTACAGCATAAACAATATAACTACTATTGAGTTTAAAGAAAAAAGCATAATATTTAAAAATGAAACTAGAAAAAGAGTTATAAACACAAACAAAAAATACAACAATTATAAATTATCTTTTATAAGTGAAAAATTAATAAAAGAATTAAATAACAATTATTTTATAAATATAGACGTGAAAGGCAATAAATTAATAATAAACAATATTACTATTAATTGTTTAATAGAAAAAGAATAATAAATAAAGCTATATAAACAGCTAGGACTGTATTATATAAATAAAACAATAGGAGGACTTTAAAAAATGCTTGGTTTTTTAATAATTGCTATATTGTTAGACATTTTAACAATTATAGTAATTATCAATAACAAGTAAAAGCCTTGTTATTGGGGTTTGTATACTACCAATATACAAGCCCTTAAAAACCTAGCTTCATTATAACAACTTATTAAAAAAAGTCAAGCAAGTAAAAAAATAAACTTGCCTTAGGCTTAATAAATAATTAAAAACTAAAAAATAAAGGGGATTAAAATGACAAATACACAAAATAAGGAAATATACATATTAAACAATAAAGATTTTATAAACTTCTTACATAATAAAAAATTTGATGAGCTACATAACTATCATTTTATATATAATGAAGCTAATAAAACATATACGGTATATCATAGGAAAGAAGAAAAATATTTATATGATATTTATAAAGCTGCAGGACTTACCAAAGATTTTAATATAGTAAAACTAAATAAAGAAGAATATGAAATAACATATAAAAATAAAATAATAGGAATATATTTATATTGTATTGAATACCCAAACGCAAAAAACATAATTGCAGATTATATAAACGAACATTTTGAAATAGATACAGGCTTTTGTTATTGGTCTAAAATTAATTTAATGAAAGAGTACGAAAAAAGATTAAATAAAAATCAATAATATACACCTTATAAAAAAATAAAAAATAATAGAGGTTTTTATATGATTACATTGAATAAAAAAACTTTTTTTGATTTTATTAAAAAAAGTTCTAAAATAATAAATAAAAAACATAATATAGAACATTTTAGAGGAATACATTTTAATTTTACTAAAAATATTAAAGAAAATATATTAAATATAGTTTCTACTGATGGAATGAAATTAACTATATATAAAATTAAATATACTCAAGATGATAACAATATATTAAATAATTTTTATATATATAATAGTGATATATTGAATTTATTAAAAGAAGTAAAATACATAAATATAATAAAAAGCGATGATACTATAGATATATATAAAGACAATGACAACGTTATTATTAAAGATAATGATAAAACATATAAATTAAAATATGTTATGCATAATTTTGATTACTGCCAAATAACACCATATACAAATAAAATAAATTATTTTTCTCAGGAAATATATAAAAAAGATTTTGAATTTACTTTATATAATGATGAGATGATAGAGTTACAAAACAAATTAAAATTAATGATAAAACAGTATAACAGCAAGAAAAAATATAAAAAAATTTTATTAACATTTATTAATAAAAAATTAATACTGACATTTAAAAAAGATGATTACACCGATGAAAATACAGTAAATGAAACTATACATATAAAAAGCAATATAAACTATAGTATTTTTATTTATAGTGATAATATATTAAATATGCTTGATTTATTTATAGACAAAAAACAAAAAGATAGCAAAAACAAAATAACCATAAAAATATATAAAAACAACAGTATATTTAAAATTGATAATAAAAATAATGAATATGTTACTATGATGCTAGGTAAAAGCTATTCAGAAAAAGATACAGACGATTTAAAAGATATAAAAGAAGAAGCACAAAAATATATTATTAAAACTATACCTACAGAAAGAAGAAAAATATCAAATATAGATTTTAATAATCTATCAAATAAGCAAGCAAAAAAAATATTTAATAAAATTATAAAAAAAACATTTTCAAAAAAAATATTTAATTCTCTATATAAATATAATAATAAAAAAACATATATAGAAAATATAAAAACTTTTTTGCTTATAATAAAAAATAATCAAGATACATACCCAATGTATAATTTTTATAGTAATAATAAAAATAAAATAAAAAGATACATACTAAAAAAATACAAGCTAAGAAACTTGAAATATTTAAGCGATCATCAATGTACAATGATGATATTAAAAAAATTATCAGAAAAAATCAATATGATGTATGTATAAAAACATTATATAACTTCTTAAAAAATAATTATAAGGATTTTGACAGCGAGGAAGAGAAAAGAGCAATTTTAAAGCAATTAAGATATTAAAGGCGGTAAACTATGGATATACAAACATTTTTAACACTTAATAAGGATAATAAAAAAATATCTACAGAAGGTAAAAAAGAACTTTTTTGTTATTTCCAAAGGATATTAAAAAATAGCTTTTTTGATTTAGATATTAATTATAAAGATTTAAGCAACTATAAAGAACAAAACAAAAATACTTTTATGCGTGAACATCATTTAAATGATTATAATATCGGCTTAGCTAGTAATTTAATAGCTTGCTACGATGATAAAGTATTAATAATAAAATAAAAACTAAAAAACTAAAAAATAAAAACTAAGGAGCTTTAACAATGGAAACAATTAACAATTATATCACAATCAATACTAAAAATATAAAAGATATAAAAAATACATTTATGGAAATAATACAAGGCAAAGTAATATATAATATTGAAAGCCAAGTATTATTACAGCTTGAAGGTAATATATTAAATATAATTGCCGCCGATGGAAGTATTTTTATAGAAAAAAGAATAAAAGTAATAAATAATAATCAAGACAATTTCAGAATATGCGTATATGCTTTAAAATTCTTTAATATAATAAAAGAACATGATGCAGAATTTTTAAATATATCAGTACAGGAAAATCAAAAAATATATATGTTTTATAAAGGTACTTATATAAATAAAAATAAAGAAGAAAGAAAAATTAGAACACAGCATTTAATTGTAGGAATGATAGCAGACGAATACCCAGACAGCCATATTAATATAAATTTCAAAGATTATATAACAGTAAACAAAAAAGAACTTTTTCATATATTCAAAAAAGGCATAAATACAGTTTCAAGAGATAATTTCAGAAGCCCTACATTAAAAGGTTTGTATTTTGATTTTTTAGATAATAATACATTAAATATAGTATCCACTGATGGCAGGCATATGGCTATTTATAAAATAAATTATAAAGGCAGTAAATTAAATAATGCTATTATACCAAGCGAGACAATAAAATCTATATTTAAAAATGTTTCTAACATAGATAAAAATATTGATGATAAAGAAACAGTAAAAATATCTATTAATAATGAGTATATACAGATAATAGATAATGATTATATATATACAAGTTCTTTAATAGAAGGAAAATATCCGCCTTATGAAAGAGTTATACCAAGCGAGGAGAATCAAAAATATCAAAAGCTATATAATATTATATTAAATAATAAACAGATGATAGAAATAAAAACAGCTATACAGAAATTGAAAAAAATAAATAAAATAAATAGTAAATGCATAGTATTAAGATTTAATAAAAATAATTTAATACTCACAATAGGAGAATATAAAAATATAGAGAATATGTCAAATATAATTATAGATAATATAAATAGTAATATAGATTATACTTTAACTATTAATCATGACTTTTTATTAAATATTTTGTCTATGATAATAAATAAAGATAATGATAATAAATGTACGCTTGAAATATATCAAAAAGATGACCCTATAAAAATAATACATAATAATAATATATTTGTAATTATGCCGTTTGCTATAGATAATATAGAAGAAATAAATCAATATTTAGAAAACTTAATAGCTAATATTGATATAGAAGAAACATCAGATATAAAAACACATGAAGAAGCAGAAGGAAAAAAAGAAATAAAAATAAAACAAACAAGACAGCAAAAAAGATTTATTTCAAGAGAAAAAGCCAAAAAACAAATAGTAAGATTTATAGATTATATTAATAGTATAAAAATCATTGATTATAATGCTATGGAATTAATCAAATATATTGACAGCTTGAATATAACCGATGATGAGAAAATATCATTATTTAATATGAAATACAATAAATATAAAAAGCCTTATGTATGGCATATTATGGATACAAAAAAAATATATATACTGAAATCAGCGTAAAGATTATATAAATTAAGCCCTTTTCTCTAAGCTAGTTATATATATTAGCTAGCTTCACGAGAGATAATAAAAAACAAAATAATACTTAATTGAGGAGGACTACAGATGATAATAAATACTTTAATGTGTTTTAATGTTTTATTACAATGCTTAATAGTTTTAATTGAATATTCTTTTAAGGCAATAGTTTTTATATTCAATTTTATAGCTAAAATTGTAAATAATAAAAAATCAGATTATGACTATAGAATACAGTATAATATAAATACTGAAAGTACAATAGAAAATAATAATATAATAAATCATATAGAAGATAATACTATAAAAGAGAATACCGAAAAAGAATATAATTATCCAAGCCTTGATTTATTAAACGAAAGCAAAGAAACTATATCTTATGATTATATAAATATTGAAGAGATAGAAAATATATTAAAAGAATTAAAAATTAATATAGTTTCAAAGGAAATAAAAGAATCAAGAATAGCTATTAATTATATTTTCAAGTATGATAACAGCATAATAAAAAGCTATACACTAAGTACACTTGAAAACAGCTTAAAATGTTTATTTGGAGATAATATAAAATTAAATAGATATTATGCCCCAAAGACATTAGCTATTGAATATATAAAAATAGATAATAGCAGATATTTTGGTTTAAAAGAGGTTATTAATAATGATGATAATTTTGAACTTCCTTTATATTTAGGCATAAATACGGATAATGAAAAAACAGCATTAGACTTAACAAAAGCACCGCATATGCTTATAGCAGGAGAAACAGGAAGCGGTAAAAGTGTATGCTTAGCTTCTATCATAACAAGCCTAGTATATAAAAGGACTGATAAAGAATTAGAATTAATGCTTATAGATAAGAAAAATGAATTAAGCATATTTAATAAACTTCCGCATTTAATGTATAATTCATTAAATAATGATGATGATATAATATCAGGATTGATAAAACTTGAAGTAGAATTAAGAGAAAGAAACAATAAAATAACAAATAAAGGAGCAAGAAACATACAGGAATATAATAAGAAGTCAAGAAATAAACTTCCATATATAGTACTTATTATAGATGAGTTACAGGACTTATTAAGCAGAGATATAAAAAAAGAAGCTGAAAGAATAATTAATACTATAGCATCACTTGGAAGAAGTGCTGGTATTCATATAATAGCAGCAACACAAAGACCATCGGCTAAAGTTATAACAGGCGAATTAAAAGCAAACTTGCCTACAAAAATAGCATTATCAGTTGCTAATAATACAGACAGCAGAGTAATATTAGATCATAAAGGAGCAGAGGATTTAATAGGTAATGGAGATGCCTTGCTAAAAAGAAAAGAGAGTGTAAAATATGAGCATATACAAATACCAAATATTACTACTGAAGAGATAGAGAGAATAATAGAATATATAAATAGGTGAGCAAGAACAAAGTTAACATTATGACTAAGATAGCAATAATTAGTCATTTTTAAATAATAGGAGTATATATGAAAACTTTATTAAAACCTTTACTATTCATACTTATAAATATTACAGAATTATTCAAATGGATTTCTATGAAAAAAGACGGAGATAAAAATACATTTTTTAAAAGATTTGTATTAAAACTTACCTCAATAACAGATAAATTATATAATTTTGTAGAGGAAGAACCTGCCATAAGAAGTGTATTAGATGCCTATTTAGATGAAGAAAACAACAAATGGTATATATATCAAGGTGATCCTGACAAATTTGAAGATGAAGAATATATGAAAGAATATAAGAAATATGCAAGAGAACACTATAAAGGCTATGATACAGATGAAGAAGTAGAAGAAGTTATGACAAAAATGTAATAAGCAATTATCTCATTAGTTTTTAGTTTTTAGGCGGTGATTATTATAAGTAATTGCCGCCGTTTTTATTAATTAAAATTCCTTATTAATATACAATAATTTTATTTTAAATATTTAGTCATAATGTAAAAAACTATATAATATATATATGGCTGATAAACAAATAACTGTAAAAGAATTAATTGACAAATTAAATTCTCTTAATTCCAATTCTAAGCATACAATGTCTAAAACTTTAAATAAAATAGCTTTTAAAGCTCAAAAAGAAACTAGAGAGAAAACGAAAAAAGAGTTCACTTTAAGAAATAATTATGCTATAAGTTCAATAGAAGTAAGAAAGGCATCAGAAATTAATTTAAAAAGTGTAATTGGAAGCACTGCAGAATATCAAAAATATCATGAAGAAGGTAAAAGTTTAGGTAAAAACCTATGGGGAAAATCAAACAAAATTAACCCTTTAGCAACTTTACAGGCAAGAGGAAACAGCCAAAAGAATGTACTTTCAAATAAATATAGATTTAATAGAATGGGACATATAAGACAAATAGGGGAGAAAGCTAAAAAAGGTTCGGGAAGATTTTTTATTATGAAGCCCAAAAATGGAAAGAGAAGAAGCCCTGCTGTTTATGAAAGAATAGGCAGAAATAATATAAGAGCTATAAGAATATTAAAAAGAAATGTAAAAATAAATAAAAGACCTATTATGAGAGATAGTGCTGAAAAAGTTTTAAAAAGCAATGAAGCATTTAAAACCTTCAGCTATGAAATAAAAAAGAATTTAAAAGTATAAATTACTATTATTGCTATACTCGCTTCCGCATATAATCAGCAAATAAATTTATTTGCTTTTTATGTTTTTATTCTAGTATTTAAAAAATTATTATTTTTTATTATTGCTAATAAAATTACTATCTATTTATCTTTTTTTCTTACAATATAATACGGACATAATATTATCTCATCTAAATTTTCTACATTTTTATTATGGCATTCCCCAGCTAAAAAATAAGGACATTCATTCCAAATGGTACTGCAGTCTATTTTTTTGTTATTATTCACTGACTCTAATAATGTTTTTCCATTAATAATAATTTTATACATAATTTATTTTCCTTTCTGCTATATCTATATTTTTTGATATATATTTTCTAAGTATAGCTATAGAAACATTTAATATACAAGCTAGTTCTTTTAATGAATAATCTTTATTAACATCAATTTTAGAAATGTTATTTAATATAGCATTTTTTACTATATTTTCTTTTTTATCTTTTTTATTTATGATATATTTTTTATAATCATAGCCTGACACTATTAATAATCTAGTTTTATTATGCTTTACCAATGAATAAGGAATATTAAGCATTCTTATCATATCATAAACTTGTCTTTCTGTTTTACCTATGATTTTTGAAAGCTCAGATAATTTATATTGTTTATTATCTTCTATTTGACACACAGCTTTTTTATAATTATCCATAAATAATTACTCCTTTCAAATTATTTTTAATCTAATAAATGCTCAAAATTATCTTTTTCTCTCTTCAGAAGTTTGACAAATTTCACTTCATTAGACAGTTCTTTTTCTTTAATGAATACAAACCAAGCAACATCAAACCATGGCTTATTACTTGATTTCATATTTTGAAAAGATGTAAACTCAACTCTTTTATCAAAAATTAAAGTTTTTATACTAAACCCTAAGTCATTTAATTGATTAAAAAACTTATGTCTTTTTACTCCATGTAAAGCCATAGTAGGAAGAAGAAAAGCAAAACCATTTATGATATTTTTTTCTATAAGATAAATACTTTTTTCAATAAAAGCATCTTTAATAGAATAAGGCGGATTAGTAACAACGAATACATTTGTTTTTGCAGGCATATTAAGAATATAGTTGTTTTCTTTAATAGATGATGTGTAAACATTAAAATTATATTCTCTTAATACTTTAGCAATATTAGAATTGTGATTTGTATCGCAAGGCTCTAAAATATTATTGATACCATATTTTTTTAATAATTCAGCAATAGGGTACACTGCCTCAGGAGGCGTAAAATATTCATCATTTTTAGCTATAGAAGCATAAGTTTTTAATTTTATTATATTGTTATTTTTTTTATTATTATTTCCCATTGACTCCCCCCCAAAAAAAATATTTATTTTTTTCTTACACTGCTATTAATTCTATCAGGATATAAGTTTCTTCTATTTACTTTTTTATCTATAGCATTTATATTAGCATCAAAGTTTTTACTAATATTATCTGATTTTTTTGACAAACATTCTATAGATTTAATATCAGCATTTATAGTATCTATAAGAAGTTTTAAGATTTTCTCTTCATTTTCTCCTAAATTATTTGAAGTTTTTGACTGACGTTCTATAGATTTAATATCAGTATTTATAGTATCTATAAGAAGTTTTAAGATTTTCTCTTGATTTTCTTCTAAAAATTCAACTCTATTTTCTAACAAGTCTATTCTTCTGCTAAGACATTTAATAATATTATTATTTAGTTCTGTACTATTAAGATTATTTAAATCAATCTTGTTTCCATCTGCATCTTCAATAATACTATGATTTATAAATAAAGGGCTTAGCATAGGATTTATAGGTCCTGAATACAAATAGCTCATAAAAATATAACCTCCTATTTTTTATTAAAACTTAATTCACTTTTTATTTACTTATTTCAAACATCACTGCCGCAAAGCATTTATTACATAACTCTTCCTCACAAATTAACACTTCACCGACACAGCCTAAAGCCTCTTTTTTCTGAAATACTCTTAGTATATAAGTATTTTCAGAGTCAATTTCTTTATTACAAGATACGCATACAGTTTTATCCATTTTCAAATCTCCTAATATAGTTTTAAATAACCTTTTTCTTGTAGACTTTTTACTGTTTCTATGAGTTTCTCAAGGCTAACACCTAATATTTCAGCAATATATTCATTCTTTCTACATCCTTCCATTAAATCAATTAAACATAAAAGTCTAAACTCTAAAGCAGTTATATTTTTATCTGTTATTAAATGAGTTGGTATCCAAAACATTTCTCCCACATTTTTTTCTGCTTCTCTTAATCTATTTTCATTAAAAAGTTTATTTTGTATACCATCTAAGCCTTTATTACTCCATTCTTCTAATTCTCTTTGTTTTGCTAAAGATTGCCAATAAATACTTAAACATCTTAATTTATATCTATCATCTTCAAATCTTTTAGTAAAATTGTATATTATAACTTTCTCTTCTCTTTGTTCTCCAAGTTTTAATATTATTTTCCATTCTTTCCTAATAACCTGAAATCCCTTAATATCACTTATCAAATATCTGACACCATTAAGAAACATATATTTCTGTTTATCAAAATTTATACTCATAATCTAACATCCATACCTATGAAATCTTTTTATATAATTTTTGACAAACTGTAATATCTTATCAATTTTAGTGTATTGAGTATTGTTTATATAAGCAATAAAATCCAGCTTCTTATTTAGCTTTAATTTTATTTCTGTATATTCTAATTCGTCTTGTAATGAGAAAATATTTCTATATTCAAAACTGAAACTAACAATATGCTTTTCATAGTCTTTATTGACTTCTTTTAATTCAGGTACATTTTTTATTAAAATATTAGCTATATTATCAATAATATTTTTTAAGTATCTTTGCTTTAAAATCTCAAAATCTTTTTTAAAAAGTTCACTATCTCTTAACATTTATTACTCCTTATTCATTTTTAGGAATTAGCCAAATCTTAACAAACATAAAAAAAGCAGATAAAGTATTTGAAACTATCAAATAACCTAGACAGTAAATTATTAAAAATATCATATTGAATATCACTAAGCACATAGATATAAAGCTCAAGATTATACCTCTTTTTAAATATGCTGTTATTTTATTTAATTCATTAAAATATTTTTTATCATAACTTTCATGTAATAGATGAAGCATTCTGCTAGGGTATAATATAAGCATAATGATAATATTAAAAATAACAGCCGTTGCTAAAAATATCATTACATCAGTAGTATTATAATCATAAAAAACAAAAGATTTTATGAACTCCATTTTTCACTCCAATATATTTTTTAATTCTTTTTCTAAAATGTCTTTATTGGAATATAAATATTTTATTATTTCCATATCTTTACTATCTGAAAGTTCTATATATTCTTCCAAAGAGCATAATCTAACAAGATAATCATTAATGGTAGTTCCAACAACATAAGGAGGCTTATATTTTACATTGTCAATAATATCCATCTTTAATTTAGTTGTACGAATATAAGACTCATACTGAATATATAAATCAAAAAAATTTCTCAATGTTACAACTATTAAACAGCCGCTTTCAAAAACACTAATTTTAATTTCACAGTTTGATAAATCAAAATCTTTTAATTTATTAAGAATTAATTTTTCAATTTCTTCCTTATATTCTAATTCTAATTTTGCTATTTTTGTCATTATTTATTCCTTTAACGTTTATAAGGCTTGTATTCTTCGCCTATTTGTGTACAGTATTCTTTTATTAATTCCTCAAGACTTACAGCTTCAAAACCTGTAAATCTTGAAAGATTAATTAATATTTTGTTTAGATAATCCTGAAACTTTTTATGACTCATATTATAAAATGCGATAGAGAGCTTTGTATATTTCATTTCTCTGCCGTTTTTATCTTTAACAGAATATATTTTGTCTTCATAGTATATTTCGGAGAGAGTATATTCTATTTGTTTATGCATCGAATCATTGTCTTTAATGTTATCCCATTCTTCAGTAAGGAAGTAACGTATAGCAGGCATAAGCATACCGAAATACCAATTCTGCTGTCTGTTGCTTCTAGCTTTATCTTTACTTATTATTTGAATAACATACTCAAAAGGATTGGCTAATGTTTTGACAAACTCTTTCAGTTTTAAGAAACCATCTTTATTTATTTCAAACTGCTCAACAAGCATACTCCCTCCTTTATTTCAATTACAGATATATAATAGTTTTATAGACCAGTGTTTTTTAATGATAATTTAGTTAATTTATCACAAATATATTGAGCATTTCTATGGTCAATACGTTCGTGAAAATGTAGCATTTCTATCATATTCTTAAACTCTTTTATTTTTATATCTGCTTCTTCCAAAGACCTAGAATCTCTAATTATTTCTTGAATTGCTCCAATAATATTTATTTCAGCATCAAATATTTTTTCTTCTAATTTATTATTGTCTAATTGTCCATTACTATCAATCATTATTCACTTCCCTAATATTATCTTTTATAGCCTGTATTATTTCAGATTTATTATTTTGAATATAATCCAATACATAATTAGCCTTATCAATATTATTAAAATCTAATACATTAATTTGATGAATCAAATTAATATCTATATTTCCAGTATTGATTTCAGA
>CALXXQ010000062.1 GCA_944392715.1 uncultured Brachyspira sp. | reverse complement strand
TGCATTATAATCAGCACCTGCCTCTAAAAGAGCATCAATAACTTTTACATCTACACTATAATTATAATCATAACGAAAACCTCTATTATTCTTTATAGCCCAAGTTAATATTGTCTCATCTTCAATTTCTTCTTTTAAGAAACTTTTATTCTTTTTTAATACCTCTCTTACTATATCAGCATTATTAGTTATTATTGCAGCCATTATAACTGTTTGATCATTAGAGTTAGTACCTTCAAGTTTTACTCCTTTATCCAAAAAGGCTTTTACTATATTATAATTTTTTGTTTGCATAGCATAAAAGAATATTGGTACTTGAATATAATGTGAATAGTTATCTGTTTCTGATATATCTACACTGATAGTCATATTAATATCAGCGCCTATTTTTATTAATTCAATTATAGCTTCACTATTATCAATTTCCTGATAAATATATTCAAATATAGCTCTCCTTAAAGAATTATCAAAATCTTTTGCCCCTGCTTTTATAAGCTCCTGCATTACGGCAACATAGCCTCTTTCAGATGCATAAGGAAGATAATAATTGGCATTAGCTCCTTTTTTTATAAATTCTTTCACTCTGTTAATATCATTTTTATATATAGCAAAAAATAGAAAATTATTAGGATTAGCACCTTTGCTTAATAAATATTCAATAATATCATTTCTGCCGCTTTCAATTGCAAAGAAAGTAATATCAATATTAATGCTTTTACCTATGTTATCAGAAGAATTATAATAATAGCCTATATCAGCACCGAATCTCACTAACTCTTTTACTAAATCTAAATTGCCGCTTTTTACAGAATACATCAAAGCACTTACTCTTTTATCATCTTTTGTATTAACATCAGTGCCTGTTCTTATTAATTTTTTAGCAGCTTCTAAATCTCCATTTTTACAAGCTTCTATTAAAGCTTTTTCATCAGAATTATATTGAGTGAAAGCCAATGAATTAAATAAAGCTAATGAAAATATTATAAACATTAATATTTTAGTAATTTTCATAAATTCTCCTTATTATATTTTTGTACCTTATAATACAAAAATATACATAAAAAGTCAACTATTAAATATTTTAAAACATAAAAAAGACATTTATAAAATTTTTTACAATTAATTTATCTTATAATTATTAAATAAAAATACAATAAAATCGTATATAACCTATTAGTTGAAAAAAGAACATTTTTATAATATACTAATAAAAAAACTTGATTATAGGATATATTGTTTATGAAATATTTATTAATTCTTTTTCTCTCTATTCTAGTATTTTCTTGTAATACCAAAGAATCAAACAATAATAATGCAGATAAAGCAGCTATAAATTTAGATGACAGTACAGATAATAATATAAATAAAGATGATAAAGATAATAAATCAAATAATTCATCAATAAATACAAATGAAACAGAAGAAACAACATATTATTCATACACAGATAAAGAAATTGTATCTTTTATAGAATCAGGAGATTTTCAAACAATCAAAAAATTAATCGAATCAAAAAGTTTAGATGTTAATTATAACTTAGAGATAGATGAATATTCTAAGTCAACCCCTTTAATACAAGCTATAAAATATAAGCAAACTGATATCATAAATTATTTATTAGAAAATAATGCAGATGTTAATTTAAAAGAAGAACTTACAGGATTTACTCCTCTTATGGCTAGCCTTAATAATATTGCTATAGCAGAGCTTTTAATTGAAAAAGGTGCGGACATTGAAGCTAAAGATGATGACGGCATTAATGCTTTAGTTTATGCCTCAACTTATAATGATGAAGAGATGGTAAAATTTTTACTTGAGAAAGGTGCCGATGCCAATACAGTATGCGAAATAGAAAATGAACATACGGATATAGCTTCTACTCCTTTAATGAATGCTGCTTATAGAGGGAATACTAATATAATAAATATGTTATTAGAAAATGGTGCTAATATTAATTATACCACTGATTTTGGAATGACTGCTTTGATTATGGCCGCTAGTTTTAATCAATTTGAAGCTGCAAAAATACTTTTAGAAAATAATGCTGATACTTCTATGACTGATGAATATGGCAGGACTGCACTTGATCTGGCAAAATCAGAAGATTATGAAGATATAGTTGCACTTCTAGAACAATATAATTAATACTTTTTAATATATACCTAAACAACTATATTTGTCAAAAATAAATTTATATTTTTGTTTTTACATCTTGGGCTTTACCCTTACGAAGTACACAGCGTCCATACCCCACTTCTTTTGGTGCCCAGGCGAAGCCTGCCTCGCTGTGAAGCAAAAGGACTATATTTTAGCTTAAATTAATAACCTATCTTACATGTAAAACAATTTTAGTATGATTTAGTACTAATTATGTAATTGCACTTTCGCGAAGCCCACCTGTGGTGTACGGCTGGAAAAAGTTGACTAAAAAAATGACAAACTTAAAAATTTTTAGTATATATAAAAAAACTTGATTATAGAATATATTAATGAGGAAATATTTTCCTGCTATAATGATACATTATTCATCAAATATCATTAATACTATCTTTTATAAATAATTTTTCCATGATTTTTTATATCATTTATTAATTCTTGATTTTCTATATCATTATAAGAAATAACATCGAATTTTAAAAGAGTAGGAAGCTCTGATAATTCTTCTTTTAATCTTTCACAAAATAGTAAATCAAACTTTCCTACTACAGCCAAATCTATATCCGAATTATATTTTTCTTTATCAATTGCCCTAGAACCAAACAGTATAACATGTTCTATATTCTCATAAGAACTGCATATATTTTTTATACCTTCTTTTATCTTTTCATCAAGCATTAATATTTATCCTTTAATCATTTATTTTTACCAAAAAGAAACTATATAATTCATTAAGTATTTTTAAATAATTATTTTCTATCTTGATAATAATTTCTTTGAATTTAATAAAATCATAAGTATGTGAAAGTAAATTACGGCTAAGCATCATATCAATAAAATCATCTTGACTTTTGATAATCTTTGCGGAATACGCTTCTTTAAAAATATTTCTTGGAGATATATCTATATTGTTTAAACTTCCATTATACTCTAAATAATCTTTCAAAGTTTTGCAAGCTAATTCATAAGTATATTCAAATCTTTGAATAACACCTTCCTGTTCCAATAATGATAATTCTTCTATTTCTTTTTCTTCAAATACAGTTTTTAATAAATTAAATGCTTTTTCAAAATTCTTAAATCTCTGTTTCCAACGAATATTCTCTGACATAATTTTTCCAATGATTTTTAATCACAATTATATAATACATAACATATTTATCAAGTTTTAAATTTTGAGTATAAACAAAAAAGCATAGATGGTGTGTTTTTAAATAAATTTATTACTTTAAAAATTTATTTACATCTGCCCGCCCTATAGACTTATTATTTTAATTTGTAATTTATACTTCAAATTTCTTTAACATCAAAACAGGAATTATAGCACCCACCCAAAATTTTATTAGATTTAAAAATTCACTAACCGCACGTTAAACAAAATTATAAATACAGAATAATTATAAATTAAAATTTAAATTACAAATAAGATTTCATTCACCGTGCGTTAAATGGATTCTAAAGTTAATAAAAACTTGGGCGGGTATGCTTTTTCTAATTAATCAAAAAAGTTAATTAAAGCTTTATTTTTAGTGAAAAATAAAAAAGCATAGAGGGCGGGGTTTTGAAAAAGCACTCTATGCTTTAACTATTATTCTTAAATAATTTTATAATTTTTATAAAACATTAGCAGCAAGTTCTGCAAGCTGTGAACGCTCTCCTTTTTCAAGTGTTACAGTACCGCTTAAAACTTCTCCTTTTGT
>CALXXQ010000061.1 GCA_944392715.1 uncultured Brachyspira sp. | reverse complement strand
CATTGATTATCAAAGGCGGATTAAAATAAATAACATTTCCTAAAGGTCTCAATAATAAACCTCTTTGAAGTGCCTTTTTATATATTTGATAACCCATTCTAAGCTTAGAATCAAATCCTTCTTTTGTGTTTTTATCAGTAACTAATTCCATAGCATTAATAAGACCTATATTTCTAATCTCTCCTATATTTTTGTGATCAAGTAATTTCTCTTTTAATTTCTTATTTAAATATTTTGCTCTTGTTTGTGCTTTATTTATAATATCATCTTCCATTAAAACTTTTTGTACAGCTAAAGCAGCAGAGCAGCCTAAAGGATTTCCGCTATAAGTATGACTATGCATGAATGCTTTTCCTTCATTGTAGTCGGCATAAAAAGCATTATATATTTTATCTGTAGTAATTGTTATAGCCATAGGCATATATCCGCCTGTAAGTCCTTTAGAAATGCACATTATATCAGGGCTTATATTCGCATGATCGCATGCAAACATAAGTCCTGTGCGTCCGAAATTTGTAGCTATTTCGTCAACTATAAAAACTATATTATATATATTACAAATCTCTCTTAATTTTTTTAAGTAGAGGGGAGGATATATTCTCATTCCTGCACTTGCCTGAAGTAAAGGCTCTACTATCACAGCACAAGTTTCTTCTCCATACATTTCAAATTTTTTTTGAGCATCTTCAAAACATTCGCATTTGCAAGTATCTCTGTTTTGATTATATTTGCATCTATAGCAGTCAGGTGCTTCTATATGTATAGTATCCATTAGCATTGGTTTGTATATTTTTGCATACAAGTCCAAACTTCCAACAGATAATGCCCCTATAGTTTCACCATGATATCCATCAGTAAAGCACATAAATTTTATTTTTTTAGTATTTCCTGTTTGATGCTGATATTGAAAAGCCATTTTTAATGCAGCTTCTATAGATGAAGAACCATTATCAGAAAAATTGAATTTACTAAGTCCTTTTGGAAGTATCTTTACAAGCTCTTCGCATAATTTAATAGCACCTTCATGGGAGAAATTAGCAAATATAACATGCTCAAGTTTGTCAAGCTGTGCTTTTATATTAGCATTTATTTTTTCATTGCAATGACCAAGTAAATTGCACCACCAAGAACTTACAATATCAATATACTCTTTTCCGTCTTTATCATAAAGATATATTCCCTTTCCTCTGTCTATAATAATTGGAGGAAGCTCTTCATAATCTTTCATCTGCGAGCAAGGATGCCAAATATATTTCAAATCTTTTTCTTCTAATGTCATTGAAAATCCTTAAGCTTTAAAAAATATTTTCTATATTTTTAACTCTTTCATCTAATTTTAAAATACCATTTATAACAGCACCTATAATATCTATTCCTGTCATTTCTTCTATCATTTTTCTATTATCATCATGCATTTCATTTGCAGTTTCAAATCTATTTAATATCACGCCATTAATTTTTAAATTTTTATTTCTCATATATTCTATAGTTAAAACTGTAGAATTAATTGTACCAAGTCCAGCATCTGCTATTATAATAGATGGTATATCTAATTCTTTTATAATATCTTCTAAAAATATTTTTTTATCATCATCATAGCGAATAGGGCATATTATACCGCCGCTTCCTTCTACTATCATATAATCATGTTTTTTAGATATATCTTTATAAGCTTTTTTTATGATTTTTATATCGGGAGGATTCCCCTCTATTTGTGCTGCCAAATGAGGGGAATAGGCATGCTTATAAGTGTATGACACCATTTCATTATAAGAATCTGGTAAATTAGCTTTTTCTTTTACATACCAAGCATCGCTGTCCGTCATATTATGGCTTCCGCTTAATGCTGCTTTATAATATCCTATATCAAAACCTTTATCTTTTATATTTTTAGCAATGAGTCCTGATATATAAGTTTTTCCTATATCCGTTCCTGTAGCTGTTATAAAAATTGCTTTAGCCATAAAATTTTCTCTTTTATTATTTTTTATATAATCAATCTTCTGTTAATTGAATTTTATATCCTAATTCTTCTACCATTTTTTTATCTGTTTCTATTGATATTCCTGCAGTAGTAAGCATATCTCCTGTTATAGCTGCATTTGCTCCAGATAAAAAGCATGATCTTCCTTTATCTTCTAAAAGTCCTCTTCCTCCTGCAAGTCTTATGAATGCTCTAGGATTAATAAATCTATAAATAGCAACTATTCTTCTCATATCATCTTCAGTAAGAGGCTTAATATTTTCAAAAGGAGTGCTTGCTATAGGATTAAGCATATTAACAGGTATAGACATTATTCCAAGCTCTCTAAGTTCTATAGCCATATCGATTCTATCTTCCCAAGTTTCGCCCATTCCCATAATACCGCCACTGCATACAACCATTCCAGCTTTTTGAGCTGCTTTTATGGCATTGATTTTATCATCATAAGTATGAGTAGTGCATACTTTAGGAAAGAAATTTCTTGAAGCTTCCAAATTGTTATGCACCCTTCTAAGTCCTGCTTTTTTCATTTTACTGAATCCTTCCTCATCAAGCAAACCTAAAGAAGCACATATATATCCGTCAGTTTCATTATTAAGTGTTTCAAGTGCATCATAAACTTCATCTATCTCATTGCCATGTAATGCTCTTCCTGATGTTACTATTGAGTATCTTAAAACTCCTTTATCAAAATCGCTTTTTCCTTGCTCTAAAATTTTTTCTTTATCTAATATATCATATTCTTCGCAATTAGTATCATAATGAGATGACTGAGCACAGAACTTGCAATTTTCTGAGCATTTTCCGCTTTTAGCATTAATTATTGAACACATATCAAATGTATTAGAGCAGAAATATTTTCTTATTCCATTAGCCACAGAACATAAATCTTCTAATGGTGCTTCAATCAATTTCATTGCCTCTTCTTTTGTTATATCAAAACCTTTTATTATTTTCTGTCTTAATTCTTCTAAAGATATTTCTTTTTTTATTATTAAATCTATATTACTCATTTTATAATCTCCTATTTATGATAATTTATAATTTATACTTCCAGATACAAGTCTATCAACTTTGCCGTCATGAAATTCTATTATAAGAGCAAAAGTTTTATCTATATCCAGTACCTTTACTATATGTTCTTTATTATTTATATTAATAGAAACTTTTTTTCCTATTAAAAATGAGCGTTTTTTATATTCTTCATAAAAGTTAACATCATTAAAATAATAGTCATATAAATTTTCTAATATCTTTGCTACTAGAACATTTCTTATATCGCTTTTAGTATTTGCATTATTATCATTTTGGGAATTTATTGAAGCTGCTATATTATCTAATTCCTTAGGAAAACCATTTTTAGGAAAATTAACATTAATGCCTATTCCTATAACAGCATAATCTAATTTTCCGTCTTCAAAACTAAAAGCCCCTTCAGTGAGTATTCCGCATACTTTTTTTTCATTTATAAATACATCATTAACCCATTTTATCTGTGTATTTTCATTTGAAATTTCTTCTATTGATTTTGATACTGCCATAGCTGCCGCTGTAGTTATGAATGAGCTATTAAAAAGTTTTTTCTCTTTTTTTAGATTAAGTATAATGCTCATATATATGCCTGTGCCATAAGGTGAGAAAAAAGATTTTCCATTTCTTCCATATCCATTTGTCTGCTCTTCTGCTAGTATTACAGTTCCGCTATCAGCCCCATTAATTGCCATTCCTCTTGCTATAATATTTGTTGATTCTACAGTCTTGTATATTATAAAATTAAATTTATCAGAATATTTAGGCATATTATTCTTTATTATTTTTGATGATAATATATCAGTTTCTTTAGATAGAGCATATCCTTTATTAGATACAGAATGAATATCATATCCTTCATTTCTTAATGATTTTACAGCTTTCCATATAGCAGTTCTGCTTACATTAAGCTCGCTTGCTAATTTTTCTCCAGATATGAATAATCCTTTATTTGATTCAAGTATAGATATTATATTTTCTTTTATATTTAAGTTCATAAAAGAATAATAACATAACAAATATAATTGTCAACTTTAAATTTATAAATGGTTTACAATTATATTTATGAATTGTATATAGTATAAACATTTAATTTTTGTTTTGAAATATATCGTATAATTGATATACAAATAATAATATTTTTGTGTATCGAAATTAAACATTGATAATTATTTTTATATTATAATTCATTTTTTGATTATAGATTATGTGTTATAAATATACAGTTTGTAAAAAATAATTGGCATAATTATTGCATATATAATAGTGTAAGCGATGATGACTCAGTAAGAGTTGAGATAATAATAATAAATCGCTAATAAAATTAGAAATATAAAAGTTTATATAAAAAGGAGTTTTAATTATGACTAAAAGATTATTTTTTCCAGCTTTACATTCTATGTTAGATGATTTCAGAAGTTTTGATGAGGCATTTAATAATTTATACAGCAATAATGAGGTTAGAAAATTATCTCATTACAATATAGAAGAAGATGATAAAAGCTACACTATAGAAGTGGATATGCCTGGAGTAAAAAAAGAGGATTTGGAAATAGGCATAAAAGAAAATGTGCTTTCTATATATGCTGAGAGAAAGAAAGTTAATAGAGAAAATATTATTGATGCCAAAGAAGAAAGCAATGAAAACAAAGAGGAGAACAAAAATAATAATGAAATAATTGTTTCTAAATATGAACAGAGCTTCAATATCAATACAAAAGGAATAGATATTGAAAATATAGAAGCTAATTTGACAGACGGTGTTCTTAAAGTAACTCTTCCAAAGAAAGAAGAAGTGAAATATGAGAAGAAAATAAATATAGCCTAATAGATTAATTAAAAAAGGTTTATAAAAAATTGTTATAGATGATAGGGATATACTAAATAATAAATAAAAGGAGATTTTAATATGTCAAGAAGAATATTTGTACCAACTTTACATTCAATTTTTTCAAATGCTAATAGATGCGATAATAACTACAATAATTATAGATATTATGACAATAGAGTTCCAAATCATAGAATAGAGGAAGATGATAAGAGTTATATTATAGAGATGGATATGCCTGGAGTAAAAAAAGAGGATTTGGAAATAGGCATAAAAGAAAATATACTTTCCATTTCTGCTAAAAGAAAAAAGATTATTAAATCAGAAAATGGAGATGAGAAAGAGGAAGTGATTTCAAGCTATGATCAAAGCTTCAATATCAGCACAAAAGGAATAGATGTTGAAAATATAGAAGCTAATTTGACAGATGGTGTTTTGACAGTATCTCTTCCAAAGAAAGAAGAATTGAAATATGAGAGAAAAATAGAGATCAAAGGAGCATAATTAAAACCTATATATAATGCTTTGAATTCATAAGATATAATCCATAATAAAAGACGTAAGTATAAAATTGTACTTACGTCTTTGTATATTAACTTATATATTAATTATGAATGCCATTTACTTATATCCATTTGCTTTGTGAGTTTAGCAACAACAGCAGTTCCGCATAAATCCCCTGATATATTTAAAGCAGTTCTTCCCATATCTAATAAAGCATCTATTCCAAGTATCATTCCATAAGCAGCTGCAATATTAGGATTGCTATTAATATCAAGTCCTACAGAATTAAGCTTATAGAGCCAGCTCCAGGTACTCCTGCAGTTCCTATAGAAGCTAGTACTGATACAGCTATTATTGTAAGTTCAGAAGAGAATGTTAAGATGTTTCCTGTAGCATTAGCAATGAATATGGCACATATACCTAAATATATTGTTGTACCGTCCATATTTATAGTGGCACCTAAAGGCAAAGTAAAACTATAAACTCCTTTTTTGATTCCCATTTTTTCATCTGCAATCTTCATAGATATAGGTAGTGTTCCGCTTGAAGAGCGTGTAACAAAAGCTGTGAAACAGGCTTCTGAAATATATCTTAAGAACTTTATAGGATTTAATCCAAATATTATATTAATTATGTATATACTATGAGAAGCTGTAATATTAATCCTATATAAACGGTAGATGTAACTTTCAATAATTGTCCGAAAGCCTGAGATCCGTTTTTAGCAAATACAGAGAATATTAATGCTAAAACACCTATAGGAGCATAGAACATTATCCAGCCTACAACTTTAATAATAATCTGAGTACATCCTTCAAAGAATTTATATACTATATCAGCACTTTCCTTTGTTTTTTCATTATCTCTGCAAAATGCCAATGATATTCCAAAGAAAATAGAAAAGAATATAGTAGGAAGAACATCTCCGTCTCCTTTTGCAAATGAAGAGAAAGGATTTGTAGGTACTATTGAAAGCAATGTATCAACTAAATTTGGCTTTACAAACTCTTTTGTAACAGCCGCAGCATTACTCAAATCAAGTCCAGCTCCAGGATTGAAAATATTTCCTACTGCTAAACCTAATATAGAGGCAAATACAGAAGTTATCATATAAAATACCAATATTGCTATTCCAACAACTCCTAAATGTTTAGGAGATATACTTGCAACACCGCTTATAAGCGTAAAAATAATTACAGGCATAACTATCATTTTCAATAATCTTACAAATAAATTACCAATAGGATCAGCTATAGATATCAATTTTGCCGCAGTTGCTTCTGATGCTGAAGATGAAACTATTATACCAAGTATAGCACCTATAACTAAACTTATTAATATTATAATAAGCAGTTTACTTCTTATATCTTTTAACATATATAACTCCAATCATATTTTTATATTTTATAACCATAAAATTATGGTTTGGCAAAAAATGAGAATAATTCAATAAAAAGTAAATGATATTTATTAAAGCAGGAATAATAATTGAAAGATATATTTATATTTTATAAAAAATGTGATAGTATAGTTAGAATGTTAATAAATTCATAAATAAAAAATTATTGTATTTTTGGATAAAAGGATACAAAAATGAAAAAGGATGTAGCTATTGTATTAGGAGGTAGTTTTGATTTGTCATTTGCAATTGGAACTTTCCTCATTAATTTAAAAAAATATTCACCTAATTTAGCTGATGATATAATTATTTATCATGATAATATTTCTGAAAAAGATCAAAAAATCATGAACGATATAATTCCAGTAAAATTTATTAAATTTGAATTAAATGAAAAGTTAAATAATATAGACCCTTTTGTAAGGGAAAGATTTTCTGATTTAATATTTTTTAAATATGAATGTATTAAATTATTAAAGGAATATAGAACAGTTATAGTAACAGATTTTGATATACTTTTGCTAGATGATATTTCTGAAATAGCTATACCTAAAAATAATGATGTTAAATGTAAAATGCTTAAAGATTTTGTTCAAATTGTGGGGGATGATTTTTCAAAAGATATTCTTAATGACACATCATTTAAATATGATAAAGATATGTTTGTAATGGGGGCTGGTTTGATAGTTTTTTATGATACATTAAATAATATTGATGAATTATATGACTATTGTCTAAATAAAACTATGCAATATAGCAGATATTTATTATTGCCTGAGCAAGCAATTTTTAGTTTAATGGTTTATGATTTTAATATAAATCCTGAAATAATAGATAGATCAATATATGTTGTACATCCGCATGAACATAGTAAGTATAAAGATGCTAAAATATTACATTCTTTTGGAGAGGCTAAATTTTGGAATACAATAACAAATGAAGATTGGAATTCAAATTATAATGAATGGATTAGTCTTGGTGGAAGTAAAAAAGTAAATAAAATATTTGTTAGTTCCAAATTAAGATTTGTAGATATTTTAGTAAATAAAATTTCTTGGTGGATTCCAGTAAAAAAATGGCGTGATAATTTTAGAAAAAAATTTAGAGGAAGTAAATTATAATTTATATTATGATGCATATAGCTTATATAAGATTCTTAATTTATTATATTTTTTTATGTTTATCAAATTAAATATTAATAATTTTATTCGCTAGTTTTTTATATTTTTACAATAAAAAAGGATAGTACTTAAAAATACTATCCTTTTGATTATTATATAAAGCCTTATTAATACTACCAAATCATAAGAGTAGAACCCCAAGTAAATCCTCCTCCGAATCCTGTAAGGAGTACTAAATCTCCGTCGCTAATTTTATTATTATCCAAAGCATCAGTTAAAGCTAATCCTATACTTGCAGAAGAACAGTTTCCGAATTTATTTAATACAACACTTACTTTTTCCATAGGAAGACCTATTCTTTTAGCAACAGCCTGCATAATTCTTAAATTAGCCTGATGCGGTACAAAATATTTAACATCGCTTAATTGTTTTCCTGAAGTTTCTAAAACTTTATCTATACTATTTGAAAACTCTGTAACTGCTCTTTTAAAAGTTTCAGAACCGTCCATATATATTTTAAACTCAGGAGCTTCTATATCATCAGCTCTTATAGGACATACGCTTCCGCCATTAAGTACAATACTCATATCAGGCTCGCTTTGCATATGCATTCCTATTATTCCTTTTCCATCTTCTCTAGTTGTTATCAATGAAGCAGTAGCAGCATCTCCAAATAAAATAGCAGTTCCTCTGTCTTTCCAATTGATATCTTTAGTTAATTTTTCACAAGATACTATAAGTACATTTTTACATTGTCCGCTTTCTATCAAAGCAGTAGCAGTATTTAATGAATATATATATCCAGAACAAGCAGCTGATAAATCTAATGCAAAGCAATGTTTAAGTCCTAAGGCATTTTGTAATTGTCCTGCCATAGAAGGGAATATATAATCTTTTGTTACAGTGGGAACTAATATTGCATCAACTTCTTTTAGATTTACACCTTTTTTCTCTAAATTTCTAACAGCGTTCAAGCCCATTTCAAAAATGGTTTCATCTTCTCTAGCCATATGTCTAGTTTCTATACCTGTACGAGTTATTATCCATTCATTATTAGTATCTAATATACTTTCGAAATATTTGTTATCTAAGATTTTTTCTGGTACATAGTAAGCTATGTTTTTTATATATGCTCTTTTCATACTCTTCTCCGTTATTGATGTACTTAAATATAGAATTTCTTATTTTGAAAGTGTATTAGAAAACATAAAAAAATCTATAGCTAATAATAACTATTTTTTTAAATTCGGATGTAGTATTTACTTTATATACAGTATTTTTATAAAAAAACACCATATATAAAGTAAATTTTACAATTAAATGATTAAAAATTTTTATTCTTTGAATAATAGATATATATTTCTAGAATTATACTGATTTTCTTCTGTATATACTTCCCAATCTGTAAGCCTTTCTACGCTATGCATTCCTCTGTCTCCCTCATGCATACCTAAATTCTTATAAGGCTCATTTATTAAAGTGGCATCAAAATATCCGTCATTTGTAAAATCATGCACATCAAACCATAAATGTTCCAAATCATTAGGATTTTCTTCTGTTTCTCCATAACCTAATTTTACTAAGAAAGAAGTTTTTTCATCTCCCTTATTTTTTTCTAATAATTCTAAGAAATATTCAAGCTTTTCAAAAGCAGCCTCTCTCATAATAGAAGTTTCAAAATTACTCATCATAAACATAGGATTATCTGTAAGTTCATTTTTATAATAATCTAATGTATGATAATTTCCTTCTTTATCTATTGCAGTTAAAATCCCAGAAGGCGTATTATGTATACCATCATTTCTGTCTTTAGCACTTCCAGAAACATCATCAGCAATATTTAATTTCTTTAAAGCATCCTGCCATGGAAGCCAGCATACATAAACCTTATATGCAGGATTAAATTTGAATCCAGCCTCAGGTACTCCTCTTTCTATAAAGAGTTTAGCACAAGTATTTAGTAATGCTCCATAAGAAGCCCTAGAATCTTCAACTCCTACTATTTCTAATTCTATTGAGCCTACTCTATAAAGTCCATGTGTATGGAACCAATATTCTATTTTATTAGGATCTTTATCATCATCATAAACCGCATGTATTGTAAATAGATAATCCAAAGAAGGAGGCAAAGCAAATGTAGAAGTATATGAAAGCCAATCTCCAGAATGAGCAGTATAGCATGACATATCTAAAAATATAGAGCATTCGGGAACCAAAGCATCTAAAAATTTTAATTGTCTTTGATAATCTGTTAAAGGGAAATTATCAAAAGTAGTAGATACATGTACTGCATATTTGCATTCACAAGCTTCATTATAATCATCTTCCCTTACAGTATTTACAGAAAATATTTCAGGTACATTTTCTGTAACACTTGAAGCATCAACCAAAGCTACATAAAAACTAAGTTCATCATTATTATTATCTTCTTCATCATGATTATGCCCGCATCCGCAAGAATGCTCTTCATTATCATGATTACATCCGCAGGAATGCTCTTCATCGTCATGATTATGTCCGCAACCACATGAATGTTCTTCATCATCATCTTGACAGCATCCGTCTTCACTATGTCCGCATCCGCAAGAATGATTTTCTTCTTCAAGAACCATAGGAAGATATTGTAATTTTACTTCTACTTCCCATATTGATTTATCTCTTATATATTCATTTTTATCGATTTCATTGAATTCTAATACCATATATTCATCAGATTCTGATAATATATCTCTAAACTCATCAATACTCATATTATGATCATATTCTTTATTAAATACCGCAGCCATCCATGATTCTAATCTTTGTTCTCCGCTGGAAAATATATTATATAATTTTTCATTATAATCCATTATTTTACCTCTATTTATTATTTCTTTACTATTAAAATATAAAATAAACTTTAGTATAGTGTAATTTATATTTTTTTCAACTTCTTTAATTCATAAATTGCTAAAAAATGTATCCAAAATTTTCTTTTCTTTTTTCCACTCTGGCATATAAAGACTTACTATATTATAGAATTTTTTGCTATGATTAGCCTGTAAAAGATGAGCTAATTCATGAAGCACAATATATTCTATGGCAGAAATAGGGTATTTCATAAGCTCTAAATTGAATGTGAGATGTTTTTTATTTGTATCGCATGAACCCCATTTACTTTTTAATTTTTTTACTGTAAATGTATTAATTTCTAAGTTCATCATAGAAGTGTATTTTTTTATAAGTAAGTCGAATAGCTTTAATGCCTCTTTTTTATACCATGTATCAAGAAGAATATGTTTTTTTCTTATATCACTATTTTTGAACTCTTCTTTATCTTTTATATTTGCATACATATACATAGTTCTGCCAGCAAGAATTATATTTTCTTTTTTGCATTTTAATACTTTAAGCATATAGCTTTTACCTAGATAATATACTTCATTTCCGCTTACTAGTTCTTTTCTACTTAAATCAAAGCTGTTTTTCTTTTTTATGGCTTCTTTTCTTTCTTCTATCCAATCCTTTCTTTTTTCTATAAGTTCGTATATGTATTTTTTGGTAACTCTTTTTGGGGCTGTAACATATATATTTAAATCTGGTTTTACTCTTATGTATATATTTTTAATTTTTTTGTATTCTATTATTATTTCACTTATAGTTTGCATATATATTTAAACCTATCTTTACAAGCATTTTTAAAAATTCTTTCATCTCTTCATTGCTTATACTCAATATTTTTTTGTCTTCGCTTTCATTTCCAAGTTCAAATAATTTTATATCTATATCTCCTTCTATATTATTTCTTATAGATTGTA